>JAQBTV010000032.1 GCA_027624715.1 Pseudomonadota bacterium | reverse complement strand
TACCGCAGAATACGCCGCTCCTATCTCCCCTATAACACTACCTAATAACCATTTACAACTATTTTTAATAATTTCCATTTTTCAGCAAATTTAACCCAAGTGTGACTGGGAGGGCACTGGCAGTACACCAGGTGGGAGTGAGACTGGACGCGCCCTGGACGCGCAACCACTATTTTGAGGTAAAATGAGGAAAATTCGGAGAGGGGTACTTGTTATAACTATTTACATTATTTATAGTTATAAACGTAGCGACGCCCGGGATCGAACCGGGGACCTGCGGGCTATGAAAACGAATGTCGGTTTATAACCCAAGTATTGACAACAAGTTAAAACGCGATTTTTGGCCAAAAACGAGGATTACAAGTGAATAACAAGTCACTAACCAGTCAATAACAAGCTATCACCATGTGGCGACTGACCCACTTAGTGACCCACCTATGAAGAGCTCAAAGTCAAGCGGCAAAATTCTTGTTCCCTCAAATATTTTGTTTTGAGAAAATGTCCCATCCATAGTTGGAGGTTGTTCAGAAGTGAAAAAATGGTGGTTACTCCCAACCGGATTTAACGTAAAATCTGGTAAACACTATAATTTACATTTAGAAAAGGAGAACCACCATGCGACAATTGTATCGCACTAACCAACGACTGGACAGCAAAAAACTGGCGAAATACCTGGCTCGGGACGGCCAACTGCTTTTGCCCCTGCTGGATTTGATTCTCAACACCGAGTCGGCTATCGACGAAGTCATTGACGTGACGGGTCGAGCGGCCATCGAAGCGATTTTGCTGCTGTCGGCCCAACAGGTTGTCGGGCAGCCGCATCCCGGTAAACAACAGGGGCCGGTCTATCGCAACGGCTCACAAAATGGTGTCGTCACACTTTCGAGCCGAAAGCTGCGGGTGAACAAACCCCGCCTGCGGCATAAGGAAACCGGCGAAGTTTCTATTCCGGCTTACGAAGCGTTGCTGAGTAATTCGCGTCTGGGCCAGCGGATTCTGGAGATTCTGATGAAGGGTGTTTCCACTCGAAACTACCAAACCGTGATCCCGGATATGGCCGAGACCGTTGGGGTCAGCAAATCCCAGATCAGCCGGGAATTTATCGAGGCCAGCAGCCAGGAGTTTCAGGCCTTTTGTGAACGCGACTTCGCTGACAAGGATATTCTGGTGATCTATCTGGATGGCATCCGGTTTGGCCAGTTTCACGTGATAGCGGCTCTGGGCATTGATTCTGACGGACATAAGCATGTTTTGGGACTTCGCGAAGGTGCCAGTGAGAACAGTGTCGTCGTCAAAGATTTACTCAATGATCTGGTCGAACGCGGTATTGACCCTCAACACAAACGACTCTTTGTGATCGACGGAAGTAAGGCGTTGCGTAAAGGAATCGATGAAGTGTTTGGCCCCGATAACCCGGTGCAACGCTGCCGAAATCATAAGATGGTCAATGTGTTGGGCTATCTACCGAAAGAGCAACATGATCAGGTACGTTCAGCCATGAAAGCCGCGTTCCAGCTTGAGGAAAAGAAAGGGATGGCTCAATTAAACAAGTTAGCCGATTGGCTGAATCAGGAACACTGCTCTGCCGCCGAGAGCTTGCGCGAAGGCCTGAAAGAAATGTTCACCATTAACCGTCTGGGATTACCCGCGACCCTGCGTCGTTGCCTGGGATCGACCAATGTGATTGAATCACCGAATTCAGGCATTCGTCAGAAAACGGGGCGGGTGACGCAATGGAAAGATGGCCAGATGGTGTTGCGTTGGTGTGCCTCGGCATTGCTGGCCACAGAAAAAAACTTCCGACGGATCATGGGCTACAGAGACCTGTGGATGCTCAAAGCCAAGCTAGAGGATGCGGTTACCGATAAAACTATTGCCAACAATGATGAGGCCGCGTAATATGATGATCAGGAGTAACCACCAAACCTCCAACTACGACTGGGACATGTTCTGTTTGATGACATACGTGAGTCCACTCTAAAAAGGTCATATTTGAAAGGTTGAGAATATTGTGTCGCGGAGGCGTTTTGGCTTGTTTAAAATAGCAAATTTTGTACAATGCTTTTGATAAAAACACTCATTTTTGCAAGGGAAAAGGATGTTCCGCGAAAACACCTCACATCTTCAGTCATCTTTATTTGGTATTGCAAGCCAACTGCCGAAAGCCAAGCTCGAAAAGCTCAAGAAGTCGAAAGAACAAGATTTTTATCAGTTGGTCTTTTGCAAGATAAGCGAAAAAGATTTCTCCGTATTGTACTCAGACAACTGCAGCCGCCCCAATGCACCGGTTAATTCACTGGTGGCTTCAATCATACTCATGTACCGCAACAACTGGACGACGGAAGAGTTATTTGACCGTATAGATTTCGACCTGCTGACTCGCACCGCCTTGGGACTGGATACGCTGGAGGAGACACCCTTTTGTCCTGCGACTTTCTTTAATTTCCAGAACCGGCTGCTGGGTCACTTTAGCCAAACCGGTCACAACCTCATCGAGCGGGTCTTCGACGGTCTTACCGAGCAGCAGTTGAAGACCCTTAAGATAAAGACCAACATTCAGCGTAGCGACTCTTTTATGGCAATGAGCAACATTCGCAGCTATAGCCGTACTCAGCTTTTGATAGAGATGCTGATCAGATTGCATCGCATATTAAGCGAGGAAGACCAGAAACGATTCAATGATATTCTTTCCCCTTACATCAAGCAGTCATCGGGCCAATACCTTTATACTCTGCAGCGTCAGCAGATACCGCAGGAACAGGAAAAGCTGGGCCGCCTCTACCACACGCTTTATGAAGCCTTGAAGGAACGCTACAAGGATTTCGAGGTTTTCAGCGTATTTGAGCGTGTTTACACGGAGCATTTTACGATCATCGATGAGAAAATAACCGTGAAGGCGGGCCAGGAACTCAATGGCAGTACCCTTCAGTCGCCGGATGATATTGATGCGACTTATCGCAAAAAACGCGATCGTCATTATCGAGGCCAAAGTGTCAATGTTACCGAGACGGCCCATCCAGACAATGAATTGAATTTAATCACCGATGTGGCGGTCTGTTCCAACAATACGGATGACAGCAAGATCCTTAATGAGCGAGTTGGGCCGATCAAAGAAAAGACTCCGGACCTGAACGAACTGCATACTGACGGTGCTTACGGCAGTGAAGATAACGATAAAAAGATGGAAGAGCTTGAAATCACTCATGTTCAAACTGCCGTGCGAGGCCGTAAGGCAGAAGTTTCCATGGAGATCGAAGAAGTGTCTGACGGGCAATATAAAGTTAAGTGTCCCCATCAATGCGTCAGTTCAGAGAAAGCAAGAAAACGTTACAAGGCATGTTTTGATGTGGAGATTTGTAAGCTATGCCCCTTGAGCAGTCCTTGTCCTGCCAAACAACAAAGTGATAAGCGGACCTATTATTTTGACAGGTCGGATTATCTTCTTGGCAAGCGAAACAGAAATATAAAATCACTGCCGCCTGAACGGCGAAAGTTACGCCCTAACATAGAGGCCACGGTCAAGGAGTTTACCAAACCGTTCAATCACAAGGGCAAACTGCGTGTTCGCGGGCTGTTCAAGACGATGGTGTATGCGCATGCGATGGCGATTTCGATAAACTTTGGCCGGGTTTGGCGATATATGGCCGAGAATCCGGTCTTTTTTGCGTTGTTGCACTTGCTTTGTGGCATTTTGCCTTGCTTCTTTGCCAGAACTAGCCGAAACGAGCTTGGGAAAATAATTATTCAAAACAAAAGCCGCTATTGGCTTGAGCCTCAACTGTATTTCAAGCAAGCCGCTTAAAGGTGTGTTTTTAGAGTGAACTCAACTGTAAAATATTATTTTAAATGTCTTTCTGTAATTCCATTATGGACTATCCAATATTTTTGATGGCTTCGTGACGCACTCTGGAATACACGGGTCCGTGGCAAACTAACAGTCGTTTAGAATTATTGGTTTTTTCATAGCTTGCTATCG
>JAQBTV010000031.1 GCA_027624715.1 Pseudomonadota bacterium | reverse complement strand
TCGGCCTCTTTGATGCCTCTGGCCGCAAGGACACGGGCGAGAACCGGGGACAGACCTTTTTCTCTTAGTTTCTTTTGAGCAAGGTCTGGAGCTTTTCGTACGTGGATAGTACGTTTATCATCAACTACAGGCATCTCTTACCCAATCAATAGTTTTCCCTGTTTTGACCCAAAACTTATGCAAGGAATATTTGGTGCACGATGTGTCAAGTACGATCGAGTTCTGCATCAGTTGCACGTTCAGTTGTGTATACAGGCCAGATTTTAGAAGAGCCATGCCTTTGGAGACCAACTCGTTCGCTGCAACTATGGTGTTTGAGTCCTCATTGATGTGAATGTCGATGAGCGCATTGTTTTGTGGTGAGCCTTCGGAGAGTATCTGATCAACCGATGTCATCGTGGCGTTGGCCGCGCGTGACAGGGCGATCAGCTCAGGACTTTGTGCTGAGACCAAAAGCGAGGAATCTTGAAGTTCTCGACGAGGTCCTTCGCCCCATAACCAAACACCATTTGGTTTTACGTGTTCTCTATCATCCGGGGTGTTCTCGTTACTTTGATGAAATAGCATCTGGATTTCATTCATTTTTGCAATCCAATGCCGTGATTGAGGTCCGGTGGGCAGGACTGTGCTCATTGGTCTATTCTGCGCTTCGGTCGCAGGCGTACTGCCTATTTTAGGATCTTCTTGCAGGCCTATAAGTAAAAGTGAAGGCCATTCAGAGACGTTACGAGTTAATAAACCGTCAAAGCTTGCTGTGAGCAAATTGTTATATCGTCCATTATCAATGGCAGCGCTCGATAGGTTGTGCAGGCGCTTCACGAATACATCATTCATTCCTGCTGAATAGTCAACCAATTCACAACACAGATAATGTGGATAAACCGAGAAATCTGGATCCCCACGTGCCAGTAGCGTGCTTATTGCGATTTCATCCTTTTGATGAGGAAATAATTGCTCCATCCAAGAGTCGATGAGAGATGTATTCCTCCGTAGTTTCCGAGCCCCCCGGCTAAATACAAGATCGAGACTGGGCGTTAGTGACGTATCTGGCCATACATCTCGGCCAGAAGGGCTCGATATTGTCAGGGAAAGGGTATTCACGGGTAATATAACTTTCAGTATTGTAATAAGATGCATTCTCCCATACCTATCGGTCGAATCAAATGTATGGGGTCGCGATATAATTAGACACTCATTATTTCAGTGAACCTTCATGTTTAAACCTTTCGAGCTTTTTGTTGGATTACGCTATACAAAAGCTAAGCGCAAGAACCACTTCATTTCATTCATATCGGCTACGTCGATGATCGGTATCGCGCTAGGTGTTGCGGCGCTTATTGTTGTCCTCTCCGTTATGAACGGCTTTCAAAAGGAATTGCGGGCTACGATCTTAGGAGTGGTGTCGCATGTTCAGTTGATGGGTAGCCACGGCCAATTTGAAAATTGGGAAAGCATCGCCGAGCAAACCAAAAAACAAGACGGAGTGATTGGATCTGCACCTTTTGTATCGGGTGAAGGGCTTTTGACTTTTGGTCGAAGATCGCACGGCACACTGATTCGCGGGGTCTTGCCACATTTTGAAAAGAATGTCTCCGATGTCTCTGATCATATGGTCGAGGGATCGCTGGATACTTTGGAGGCAGGTCAGTTTAATGTTGTTCTCGGCATTGATCTGGCACGCTCTTTAGGGGTAGGGGTTGGTGATCGGGTGGTTTTGATTACGCCTCAGGGGCACGTAACACCTGCTGGTGTGATGCCCAGGCTAAGACAATTCTTAGTGAGCGGTATTTTTGAAGTCAAAAACTACGAATACGACGCGGCACTGGCGATGATCCACATGGCTGACGCACAAAAACTTTTGATGCTTGGAAACTCTGTGTCTGGCTTGAGGCTGAAACTCACTGATCTATTTGAGGCGCCACGCGTCGCATCCAATTTGGCGTCGTTATTGCCCCCCGATATTTTTATTTCCGATTGGACGAGAAGCCATGCCACTTTTTTTCGAGCGATACAAATCGAGAAACGAGTGATGTCGATTATCCTTTTACTTATTGTTGCAGTTGCGGCGTTCAATATTGTTTCTACTCTAGTGATGGTGGTTACCGATAAGCGGACAGATATTGCAATACTTCGAACCTTAGGGGCGCTTCCCTCACAAATTATGAAGATCTTCTTTATCCAAGGATCTCTGATTGGGTTTATTGGGACGTTGTTGGGTTTGAGTTTTGGTTTGCTTGTGGCGGTTAATATCGATGTGATTGTTCCTGCCATCGAATCTGTTTTCGGGGTTCAGTTTTTGGCGAAAGATGTGTATTACATTTCAGATATTCCCTCAGAGTTGCA
Organism: Pseudomonadota bacterium; assembly: GCA_027624715.1. Lineage (NCBI taxonomy): Bacteria > Pseudomonadati > Pseudomonadota > Pseudomonadota bacterium. The sequence continues at coordinate 1,663 of JAQBTV010000031.1, read as the reverse complement.
GGCAAATGACGTCATTTGGATTGGTCTCTTGTCTCTTGGTTTAACCATGCTGGCTACGATCTATCCAAGCTTGCGAGCAGCTAAGATTAATCCGTCTGAGGCGTTGCGTTATGAATAATCCCAACCAAGGTAAAAATTGCGTCTTATCTGCCGTTGACGTTGAGAAAGACTATGGTTTTATCGGAGGTGTTCCAATCGAGATCCTTAAAGGAGTCTCTTTAAATGTATATGCCGGAGATATAACGGCTATTGTCGGTTCGTCAGGGTGCGGTAAAAGTACTTTGCTCCACATTCTAGGGGGCTTAGATAAACCCACTCGTGGAGAAGTAAAAGTTAATAATGAATCGTTCTCTTCCTTATCCGAAGTGGGTATTTGCGAGGTTAGAAATCGATCTATTGGCTTCGTTTATCAATTCCACCATTTATTACTTGAGTTTACGGCATTGGAAAACGTAGCCATGCCGCTACTCATGCGTCGGGATAGTGTCGCAGATGCTGAGGCTAAGGCGTCAGAAATGCTGAGGCGGGTTGGTTTGGCGCATCGTATGGGACATCAACCGACCGAGCTCTCGGGCGGAGAACGCCAGCGTGTCGCAATTGCGCGGGCACTTGTCACAGGCCCTGCGTGTTTGTTGGCCGATGAGCCGACAGGGAACTTAGATAAATCAAGCGCTGCAGGATTTATGGATTTGATGTTTCAGATTAATGAAGAGTTGGGGGCGAGCGTTGTGGTTGTTACCCATGACACGGCATTAGCGGCAAAGATGCATCAAACCTATCGATTAGACGACGGCAAATTAAGTCTTGATTCTTGATTTCTGCGAACGTTGAAGGATGAGCGTGTTGGTTTGACCATTCTTTGACATCATTGGTTTTAGTGCTAGAATCCCGCTTCCTTCAGGCGCGTAGCTCAGTTGGTTAGAGCACCACCTTGACATGGTGGGGGTCGTTGGTTCGAATCCAATCGCGCCTACCAGTGCACTTTCAGTCCACTTCCTCCCCTCGAGATCCCTAGTCTGCGTTGTGCATGAGCGCGTCGCTTGCCACTCAGTTCGATCCACACTGCCTGATTAATCGATGGTATTCTTTAGTTCGCCTGGGTTTTTGGTGGCGCAACGAATTAGATAAGCCTAATAAAGGTAAAAGATAATAATAAATTCAAGGAGGAGTACCGATGGAACTATTACTGGATCCAATCACCATCAACAGTCGCAAAGCCTTAGCCGGGTTTAAGCTGATTGGGGTCGATTACACAGTCACAAAAATTGATTATTTTCAGGCGAAACAGCAGAGCCCGGAGTATGTCGCGATCAATCCGAATGCTTCAGTTCCAGCGCTTCGTGATGGCGATTTTACGCTTTGGGAGTCCAATGCGATATTGCAGTATGCGGCGGATAAACTAGGCAATGCTTCTGCTTACCCAACGGAATTGAAAACCCGAGCTGATGTTAACCGTTGGTTATTGTGGGAGAGCAGCGCATGGTTCCCATCTTGTTACAAATATGTGGTTGAGAATTGTGTGAAACCGTTGTTAGGCGGTGAAACTGATCAGTCTATTCTCGATGCGGAAGAACCTAATTTTCATAAATTAGCCGGCATTCTTGACGCTAGACTTGCTGGCAGTCGTTATCTTTGTGGGGATGAGCCAACCATTGCAGATGTG
>JAQBTV010000030.1 GCA_027624715.1 Pseudomonadota bacterium | reverse complement strand
CTCCGCTAATGGGAATGTGTCTACTACAAAGCCGAGGTCTGCGCCACAATCAAATATCTCTGGTGGGTTGTGTTCAAGCCAGACATGCCGCAGGGCAACGCCAGATCCAAGTCCCGAAATTAGGATGATGAGCCAAGAGGATATTTGTGAAAGAAACTTCTTTGTGGAAAAAGGTAGAGAAATTAGGGCGGTCACGCCAATGAGAATAAACGCATATCGTTGCAAGATACACATCGGACAAGGTGCCAGTCCTTTGGAGTGTTGAAGGAATAGTGCGAAAGCAATCAGCCCGAAACAGCCAAAAAATTCCGCCAATCTGATATTTTTTTTAGATATGGTCATATTAATTCTTTAGATGTTTAATAAGGGATTGGATGTTTACGCAATAAGTTTTCGAGCGTTTGAGATGGCAGACATGACGGCTTGCGACCCAGTGCCTCCAATATGGTTACGGCTCTCCAGAGCTTGCTCTGGCGATAGCAGCCCCACCATTTCTTTGCTGATCAGTGGCGATATATTTTGAAGCTCCTCTATGGTTAAATCGATAATATCTACATTCTGTTGGCTGGCCGTCTTTACTGCTTTCGCAACAACTTCGTGTGACTCCCTAAAGGGAAGACCTTGTCGTACGAGATGATCAGCGAGATCAGTGGCTGTTGCAAACCCTCGTGCAGTTGCATCGCGCATGGCCTGTTTGTTCACGGTAATGCCTGTCAGCATATCGGCATAGACTAAAAGTGTGTCGCGAATAGTTTGCGCTGTATCAAACAATGGTTCTTTATCTTCTTGGTTGTCCTTGTTATAAGCAAGTGGTTGGCCTTTCATTAAGGTGAGTAGTGAAACGACATGTCCATAGACTCGACCGGTTTTCCCACGCACCAACTCTGGGACATCCGGATTTTTCTTTTGAGGCATCATTGACGAACCAGTACAAAAGCGATCTGCTATTTCAATAAAATTGAACTGTGGGCTCATCCAAAGAATGAGTTCTTCCGACAATCTCGATAGATGTGTCATCAGTAGGGCCGCCGCAATACAAAACTCTATTGCGAAATCACGATCGGATACGGCGTCTAAAGAATTTTCACACACACCATCAAAGCCAAGTTTTTTAGCAACACTCAATCGATCAATCTTAAAAGTGGTGCCAGCAAGAGCTCCCGAGCCTAGAGGAAGTCGATTTACTCTTTTGCGTAGATCATGAAATCGTTCTGCATCACGCTTGGTCATCTCAAAATAGGCCATTAAATGATGTGCAAAAGAGATGGGTTGAGCAACCTGTAGGTGAGTGAGGCCAGGCATGACTGTTTGGACATGCTGTTCTGCAAGATTCAGGAGATTCGATTGAAATTGATGTATCAATTTAATTATTAAATCTACTTGGTCTCTGACGTAGAGTCTTATGTCAGTTGCAACTTGATCATTTCTTGATCGTGCGGTGTGAAGCTTTTTCCCAGCGTCTCCGATTAATTCGGTGAGGCGGTGCTCAATGTTGAGGTGTACGTCTTCGTAGTCGATTGACCAATTAAAGTCGCCGTTATGGATCTCGGTTCTGATTTGGATAAGGCCTCTTTTAATATCATGAAGGTCTGCATCGCTAATTATTTCCTGTTCACACAGCATCTCGGCATGTGCGATTGAACCCTCAATATCATATTCAGCAAGTTGATAGTCAAAGTCGACGGAAGCCGTATATCTTTTGACGATTTCGTCCACGGGTTCGTCGAATCGACCGGACCAAGCAGTTTGACTACTTTTTTTATCTTTATCACTCATAAATTAATTTTATGTTTATTTCCTTAAACGAATATGAATATTTTAGTGGTTTTGAAGGAATATAAGCGTATTTGTCAGTAAGCATATAACGAAAAATAATATTTCGCACTTGTGGACGAGTAAGGTGGTCTTGGTGAGGTATGATTAGGTTAACTGATGATGGTGTAGTGCTCGAGTTAACAAACCCGAAGTGCCAGCCTGATTACTGTCACTCAAACTTGCATATTTTGGTTGACGAACTGGAAGCGATTAGAATGAGTAAAGTGGTTATCGCGACTCGAGAGAGCGCATTAGCGCTATGGCAGGCAAATAGAATAAAAGATTTGCTATTGAAAGCTGAGCCGAAGTTACAAGTGGATATCCTTGGTATGACAACCGAGGGCGATCAAAGATTAGAAGCGTCTCTCGCTGAATCTAGTGGTAAGGGATTGTTTGTTAAAGAGTTGGAGCAAGCGATGCTCGATGGACGGGCAGATATCGCGGTTCATTCGATGAAAGATGTACCCGTCGATCTTCTGCAGGATTTTTGCATATCGGCCATTTTAGATCGTGAAGATGTTAGGGATGCGTTCATTTCTTCAAAGTACCAGAATCTGAATGAAGTTCCGAAGGGCGGGGTCATCGGGACATCCAGCGTTAGGCGGGAGAGTCAAATAAGAAACCAATTTTCTGGGTTAAATGTGCGTCCATTGAGAGGGAATGTCCAAACGCGTTTGCGAAAACTCGATGAAGGTCGGTTTGATGGCATCATTTTGGCTGCAGCTGGATTAGAAAGACTAGGTCTTCGAGAGCGAATTGTTCAATATTTGCCAGTTGATGTCAGCATCCCATCCGCAGGACAAGGGGCTTTGGGAGTTGAGTGTCTGGAGCAACGACAGGACATGCGTGATTTATTAAGCAGGTTAGACGACGAGCCAACTAGGGTATGTGTGGAGGCAGAACGCTTTATTTCCCGATCATTGGGGGGTTCATGCAGGACTCCGTTGGGGGCCTATGCCCGCTTCTCAAGGAGCGATCTTGAAATGAGTGCCTTTGTGGCGGCGCCAGACGGATCGAAATGCCTGAGGGTGGAGGGACGAGACGAAAAAAATAAAGATGGTGCTATGCGCCTGAGTCAAAAACTGGTTAACGAGTTGATTTCCCTGGGCGCTCGAGGGCTTCTTGATGGAATTGAATAGGCTTATACCGTGGAGGTGAAGTCTTTAGAGGACAGAAGAATCTTGATCGCAAGGCCTCGGGCGCAAGCTGAGTACCTTATGAAACAAATAGAGACTCGAGCGGGACGAGCATTGCTTTGCCCCGCCATTGATATTATCGAGTTGCCACGTGATCCAATTAGTTTGGCAGCAACATACAATGCCATTATTTTTGTGAGCCCTACGTCGGTTGAGATGGGTTGGGCAAAAGTTATGGGATTGATAGAGGGTTCTCGAAATGTATTGATTGCCGCTGCGGGTCGTGCTACTGCGGATAAAATTATGGCTGAAGGTTTTGAGGCGTTCTTTGCCGAGGGGCAGGGTGGTGCTCATGCACTTGTGAAAGGCCTGCGAGATCTTTTAGATTTGTCCAATGCTACGGTGTTAGTAGTCAATGGTGAAGGGGGGGATGGGCGCTTAGAACAATCATTAGAGCGCGAGGGAGCCAAAGTCGAAACCTATGCGTGTTATCGTCGATTGGATATTCGAGATATAAGTCAATTGGAGGGTTTGGACCAACTGGATGCTGGGCTTGACGCATGGATTGCTACTAGCCGGCGATCAATAGGTAATATTTTGGCTCAGTTTAAGGGGCGAGAGACAAAGTTGACAGCTATCCCATTGTTCGTGAATCACTCTGCTATTGCCCATGAGGCGCTCATCAGAGGTGTAACAACCGTTTTTGTCTGTCAAGATGCAGGTAAGGCGATGATTCAAAGTCTTGAAGATTGGTTTATGTCGTTAGAATTAAAAAAATAAGGGGGATTTTTCTTGATAGATCAATAGAATTTGGAATAAAAAATTCTGATGTGAATAGATGATCTTGATGATTTTCGCTCCTCGGCTGAGGACTCGGAATTATCTAGAAAACTTCAGCGCACTAAGTTTTCTACCTTTATTGCGTTATGTAATTTGTTTATAGCCATACCATCTGGTGTCTGGTTATTTTCGGGCAAGTGACGCGTTGGAGGCCAATACAGAAGTGGCATATGAACTTTCTGTTTTGTACCGAAGAATGAACCGTTTAAAAGAGTCAAAAGTGCAGTTGGAATTATCTGTGGCACGACAAGTCGCTAAGGGCGATAGTTAAGTATGGGTGACATATGAACAAGTACGTTAAAACGAAGAAACCCTCGCGTAAGGAATACGTACTTAGAAAGGATATGAGGCTTCTTGGAGGTATGCTCGGAG
>JAQBTV010000029.1 GCA_027624715.1 Pseudomonadota bacterium | reverse complement strand
TTCGGGTTGTTTGTCGTTACTTCTTGCTAGGGGAGAGACATCGGTGGGATGGGCAACAATAAACGTTGGTTCGATTAGTTTCTCCTCTGTGGTCTCTTCAAATAACTTGAGCTGCAGCATACCCAATCCATCGGTGGGATAGGTCGCCACTTTGCGTTTGTTGAGTTCCTTACGCAAAAATTCGGGATCATGAAGGTTGGCTGATGCATACTCGGCGTTATGTGTACTGATCGCTTCAGCCATAGTAAGGCGCTGGAAAGGTTTAGAAAAATCGATCGCAAGCCCCTGGTATATGATTTGACTTGAACCCGTGCAGGCTTGAGAAAGCTCTCGTAGCATTGTTTCGGTTAGGTCCATCAAGTAACGGTAATCTTGATAAGCTTCGTAGAACTCGAGCATCGTGAATTCAGGATTATGTCTGGTTGATATACCCTCATTACGAAAGTTCCGGTTAATCTCAAAAACCTTTTCAAAACCACCAACTACAAGTCGTTTTAAATATAACTCTGGAGCGACTCTTAAATAGAGCTGTATATCGAGAGCATTATGATGTGTGACAAACGGTTTCGCTGCAGCGCCACCGGGGATTGATTGCATCATTGGGGTCTCAACTTCGAGATACCCACGTTCAGTGAAAAATGCCCTTAATACTTGTATTGCTTTCGATCGTGTATGAAAATTCTTTTTTGCTTCAGGCGTAACAATGAGGTCGACATAGCGTTGGCGATAGCGTTGCTCTTGATCTGTTAATCCGTGGAACTTTTCTGGCAATGGGCGTAATGATTTAGTCAACAGCCTCAGAGCGCTGACTCGTATGCTGAGCTCTCCTGTCTTAGTCTTAAATAAAATGCCAGAAGCACCAATTATGTCACCCAAATCCCAATGTTTGAAGGCTGAGTGTTCTTTCTCGCCAATACCCTCATTGTTGATATAGAGCTGAATCTGGCCTGACATGTCTTGTATTGTTGCGAAACTAGCTCTACCCATGACGCGTTTCAACATGATTCTTCCAGCAACAGTCGCACTCGCCTGTATTTCTTCAAGGCGTTCTTTGTCAAGTTCGCAATACCTGTCATGTATCTCTTGAGCTAGATCTTTTCGTTCAAAATCGTTTGGGAATGCATTCCCAGATTCTCGAAGCTTAGTCAGCTTAGCGCGACGTTCTTTGATGATCTGATTGGTATCGATCGCAATTGTTTGAGGTGAATTTTTGGTTTCGGACATAAAATTCCCTTTTGGTTAGAGACCTTGTTTAAGGCTTGCTTGAATGAATATGTCTAGGTTGCCGTCTAATACAGCTTGCGTATTACCTGTTTCAACATTAGTACGTAAATCTTTTATCCGAGATTGGTCGAGTACGTAAGATCGTATTTGGTGACCCCACCCAATGTCCGATTTTGAATCTTCAAGTTTTTGTTGTTCCGATTGCCGCTTGCGAAGTTCCAGTTCGTAGAGCTTTGATTTGAGCATGGACATTGCTTCCGCTTTATTTTTATGCTGAGATCTATCGTTTTGGCACTGTACGACGGTGTTTGTTGGAATGTGAGTAATACGCACTGCCGAATCCGTTCGGTTAACGTGCTGTCCTCCGGCACCACTGGCTCTATAGGTATCGATCCTGAGTTCTGTCGGATTTATCTCCACTTCAATCGAGTCATCGACCTCGGGGTACACAAAAACGCTTGCGAATGACGTATGCCTTTTAGCATTCGAGTCGAATGGTGATTTTCTAACCAATCGGTGAATTCCGGTTTCGGTTCGTAGTGTCCCGTAGGCGTATTCACCTGAAATTTTCAATACGGCACTCTTAATTCCTGCAACTTCACCTGGAGATTCCTCTAAAATTTCTGCGCTAAAGGATTTAATATCTGTGTATCGAGAATACATGCGTAAGAGCATCGCTGCCCAGTCTTGACTCTCTGTTCCACCGGCACCTGACTGAATGTCAAGAAAGCATCCATTCTTATCAATTGCATTTGAAAACATGCGTCGAAATTCGAGTTCAGCGATTTTAATTTCCGCTTGAGATAAGTCGAGCTCGATTGATTCAAGAGTTTCTTGGTCGTCCTCTTGGACAGCAAGGAAGAGGAGTTCCGCCATATCTTTCACTTGTGCCATATTCGATGATAAAACCGTCACAACGGCCTCAAGTGATTTTTTCTCCTTACCAATTTCTCGGGCATTTTCTGGGTTTTGCCAGATTTCTGGATCTTCTAATAGACGGGCTACTTCACCGAGACGATCACATTTGACATCGTAGTCAAAGGTACCCCCGAAGTTGCGAGGTACGATCGACTAAATCCCGTATTTTTTCTTGTATCGCGTTTATGTATTCGGATTCCATAGCGTCAGTAGTGTGCCTCGATATATAAAGTAAGTAATGGGTTATTTTACCGGATTCGTTGCAAAAAATATTTTGTCTTGTGTGTCTTATTTGGCCTTAATGAGATTACAACTTGATAGCTAGCCTACAGGTTTGGCGTTAGTACGCTATGGTGTGAGTTTTACCAGGTTTCTATGATTAACTGCACAGGCTTATGGTCGAAGAAATCATTTACGTCTAGTCGATATACGCAATCAATGATATCCGGGACGGCGTCATTAAAGTTAAATCGAATGGCATCCATTGAAACCCCCTTTGGCGAGAAAGAAACTTGCAGCTTCGTATGTGTTTCATTCAATAGTTGATGTGTTCTAACGTATAGCTCATTTTTAAATGAAGGTTCGGGAAAACCTTGGCCCCAGACTAGCATCCTTATTTCTTGTGCGAGGGTAGAAGCGGCATCGGATTCCTCGAGTGGCCCATCGATATATATCGAATTGTCGATGACATTTTTTTTTAATTCGGCAGTGATAACATCATTAAATAATTCTGAGAACCGTTCAAGTTGAGTTTTCTTAATTGTCAGTCCGGCAGCCATTGCGTGTCCGCCAAACTTATCGATAATATTTGGATCTATTTTAGTTAGGACGTCAAGGACATCACGGAGGTGGATGCCCTGTATTGATCTGCCAGATCCTTTAAGGTCTCCATTTTTCTCAAGGGCAAAAACGATAACCGGTCGGTTGAGTTTTTCTTTCATGCGTGACGCCAGAATTCCAACAACCCCCGAATGCCAATTCGGATCAAAAAGCGTCACTCCGGCATCGATTTTAGTGTCGATGCTATCTAAAATTTTTAATGCTTGATCTTTCATCCCGTCTTCAATGTGTCGTCGTTCGACATTGAGTCGATCTAATTCTTCGGCCAAGCCCATGGCGATGTCAGGATTGTTGGAGATTAAGCACTCAATCCCTAGTCTCATATCAGTTAGTCGCCCTGCGGCGTTAAGTCGAGGGCCTACTGCAAATCCAAAGTCGGATGCGCGAGCAAGGGATGAATCTTTCTTGGCTACGCGTAATAGTGCTTTAATTCCCAGATTTATTTTTCCCGAGCGTATGCGACGTAAGCCTTGAGCGACAAGAATTCGATTATTACGGTCCAGTGGAACGACATCAGCGACTGTGCCTAATGCAACGAGATCCAGAAGATCGGCTAAATTCGGCTCTGAATCTATCGCTTTGAAGTGACCGCGATCCCTTAATTCGCTTCTCAGTGCAATTAATACGTAGAACATAACCCCTACGCCAGCGATTGACTTACTTTCAAAATCATCGCCAGGTTGGTTGGGGTTGACAATGCACGCGGCTTTCGGCAACTCTGATCCTGGCAGGTGATGGTCTGTAATCAATACTTTAATGCCAAACTCATGAGCTCTGGCTACGCCGCTGATGCTCGCGATTCCATTGTCCACAGTGATGATTAGGTCGATATTTTTTGCAGCCACAATGTCTACAATTTCAGGGGTTAGACCATATCCGTGTTCAATGCGATTGGGTACGAAATAATCAACAGTTACACCCGCATCACGCAGAAAGAGGATGGCTATGGCCGCTGCTGTAGCGCCGTCGGCATCGTAGTCGGCAACAATTAGGATTTTTTCTTTGTTATTGATGGCGTCTGCTAATAGTTGTGCTGCTTTTCGACAATTTTTTAGATTGTCGTATGGAATTAAGTTTGAGAGCGTATCGTCTAACTCGTCGGCCTCTTTGATGCCTCTGGCCGCAAGGACACGGGCGAGAACCGGGGACAGACCTTTTTCTCTTAGTTTCTTTTGAGTAAGGTCTGGAGCTTTTCGTACGTGGATAGTACGTTTATCATCAACTACAGGCATCTCTTACCCAATCAATAGTTTTCCCT
>JAQBTV010000028.1 GCA_027624715.1 Pseudomonadota bacterium | reverse complement strand
ATATGCTCTCACCACAGACTCTTTAGCTCTTAAACGTTCATACCACTTCTTTATCGCAGGAAAGTCATCAAGATTCTGTCGCTGCCGCTCATGCAGGACCACCCATGGATAACACGCCATATCTGCGATGGAATAGTCATCTACGATATAGTCTCGTCTATTGAGTTGTTTATCTAAAACTGCATATAGACGCGCCGTCTCACTAACATAACGCTCAATAGCATAGGGAATCGGCTCTGGAGCGTAAGATACAAAATGGTGATTTTGACCTGCCATCGGACCGAGACCTCCCATTTGCCAAAATAACCACTCCATTACTTTAGTTTTCTTACGTAAATCATTCGAGATAAATTGACCTGTTTTTTCTGCCAAGTACTGCAAAATAGCTCCTGATTCAAAAACAGTAATGGGATCCCCGCCGCCAATCGGCTCTTCATCAGAAATAGCTGGGATACGATTATTGGGAGCGAGCTTTAGGAACGACCCCTCAAACTGCTCGCCGCGGCTAATATTAATAGGAACAATTGCATACGCTAACCCAGCTTCCTCTAAAAACATCGTAATTTTATGTCCATTGGGAGTTGGCCAGTAAAATAATTTAATCATATTTACCTCTTATAATCAGTACTCTATCCGTGAGTGCCACAAATAAGATCAGCAAACGAAGTGAGGCTGTTGGCTACAATGGTCGGCACTGGAGCAATTGGATTTAAGGGAATACCAAAACGCTTGATTAATGCCCCCTTACAACCAATCGCCATCGCGCCGGCAACATCCCATGCATGCGCAGCAATTAAATAAGCCTTTTCTGGATCAACATTCATTTTCTCAGTCGCATAACGATAGACTTTTGGGTCTGGCTTAAGCGTCTTGACTTCCTCTACCGAAATAACCGTTTCGAAAAAACCAATTAATCCCGCATGCGCCAATTGATCCTGCGCGACAACAACCGGCGAATTGGTCAACGCAGCCATACGGAAACCCGATAATTTAAGCTTCTTTAAGGCAGGAATAACATCATCGTGTGGCGGCAATTTTCTCATTCCACCCACAATATCACTCAACGTATCGTCTGAAAATGCAAGGTCGTGACGTTGTACAACCATTTCCAGAGCAGAGCGACCGACTTCCGAAAAATTTCGAGACCACCCAAGAATCACGCATAACATGGCCGTTTGTATTACCTGATCAAACCATTCGCTAACCATAATTTGATCGCCGAACTGCTTTTTAAAATATGGTTCAAGACCTTTGAGATCCAGTAATGATTCATTAACATCAAACAGTAAAACTGACTGCATATATATTCCTTTATAAAATCCATAAAAATAAGAGAAAGAACCACATAAATTATTACTAGAAATTCACGAAAAAAATACGTTTAATCGTATAGACTAGGATGCAATAGTTTAAAATTATGGAGTAACGGGTAGCATGCCTCAGTATGATCTAATTGTAATTGGAGGTGGTAGCGGCGGAGTCGCAACGGCCAATCGAGCGGGATCCTATGGGGCTCGGGTAGCACTCATCGAGAAAGGCCGTATGGGTGGTACCTGTGTTAACGTCGGCTGTGTTCCAAAAAAGATTATGTGGACGGCAGCGAGTCTTCATGAGGCCGTAACGGAAGCAAAAAATTATGGTTTTGACACTCATCTTGGCGAGTTTCATTGGCCCAAGCTCAAAGCAAAACGAGATAGCTACATCCAAAGACTGAATGCCAGCTATGAGCATGGCCTAGACGTTAACAAAGTCGAGGTTATTAAAGGCGAGGCTGTTTTGGAATCAAACAATACGGTTCGAGTTGGGGATAACACCTGTCAAAGCGCCCGCATACTGATCGCAACAGGAGGTTATCCTTTAGTCCCAGCGATTCCGGGTGCACGACTGGGCATAACCTCAGACGAATTCTTTGAGCTCGAGCATCAGCCAAAAAAGATTGCCATCATCGGTGCCGGATATATCGCTGTAGAATTCTCCGGATTATTGAATGAGCTTGGCTCAACTGTATCCCTATTTCTGCGAAAAAATGAATTTTTACGTCACTTCGATCACTCAATTCGATCGGTACTTATGAGTGAAATGGAGAAAGACGGGGTTAAAATCATTAAAAACACTGAGTTGCAGGAAGTTATCGAAGACAATGAGGGTCTTCTATTGAAATCAAATAAAGGAGATGAGTACTCTGGGTTTGACCAAATTATTTGGGCAACCGGTCGAGCACCTAATACACGAACCCTCAACTTAGATAACATTGGTGTAGAAACGACGAGATCTGGCCATGTTGTAGTCAATAAATATCAAGAAACGAATGTTGCTGGCATCTATGCCGTGGGTGATATCACAGGGCATCACGAGTTAACTCCAGTCGCTATCGCAGCAGGACGGCGTCTCGCTGATAGATTATTTAATGGACAAGAAGATCGATATTTAAACTATGAAAACATTCCAACAGTTATTTTTAGCCATCCTCCTGTAGGTACTGTTGGAGTTACCGAAAACGAAGCCATCAAGAAATTCGGGGTACAAAATGTCAGAGTCTATGAAAGCAGTTTCAAACCGATGCACTTCGCCTTCAACCCTAATGGAGCAGAATGCCTTATGAAACTAGTCGTAGCTGGGCCCGAAGAAAAGGTGGTGGGTTGTCACGGAATTGGGCTTGGTATGGATGAAATGATGCAAGGTTTTGCCATTGCAGTTCGGATGGGGGCGACTAAAAAAGACTTCGACGATACCGTCGCTATCCACCCAACCATTAGCGAGGAAATGGTCACAATGAAAATATCCCGTGCAGCAAAACTCGAGTCAAACTAAAATCACCAATTACTAAAACTATTAAGGATTATTTATGAGTATTATAAGAATTGCCTCTAATGATCGAATGTCGCAAGTTGTAATACATGGCAATGTAATCTACACAGCGGGTATCGTCGCTGGCGACCCCAACACCGACATTCAAGGACAAACTGGACAAATCCTCGATACCATTGACAAATACCTCCTATCAAATGGCTCGGATAAGACCAAAATCCTATCGGTCACCATATGGTTAGCAGATATGAATGACTTTGCAGACATGAATGCTATCTGGGATATGTGGGTTCCCAAAGGAAATACCCCCGCAAGAGCATGCGTTGAGTCCAAGCTCGCTAAACCTGATTACAAAGTGGAAATTAGAGTGACCGCAGCGATAGCGTAATTAACGCTAATTATTCGTTAACAATATTAGTAACTGCGGCTTGACGGGATTTTTGGGCTAAAGCGACATATAACCCTGCTCCTATGATAATGGCCATCCCGACAAAACCCGAGGTGCTTGGGAGATGGTCGAATGCCAGATAGCCAAAAAGGGTTACCCAAAAAAGTTGTACGTACGCAAGTGGGGATAGAAATGAAGCATCCTCTAATTCCATTGCTTTAATCAGCATAAAATGTCCGACTGCTCCAGCGAACCCTAAAAAAAGAAACTTTGGCAAGTCTGCAAGCTGCGGAGTAACCCAAAAAACCGGGACAACTATACTAATTAATAGTGACCCAACCATACCCGTGTAGAACAATGTTGTAACTGGATGTTCTCGATTGCTGAAGTGACGCGTCATAATTTGATATAGGCTGTAACAAACCGCGGCTAGAAGCGGGAGTAGAAAATTCCAATCAAAGCTTTTCGTAGGATTAATAACCAATAAAACACCGACGAATCCAACTAACACTGCTACCCATCTGGACCCAGAAACTTGCTCTTTCAATATCCAAAAAGCAAAAGTTGTCACCAATAGTGGCGCAATAAAACCGATTGACTTTGCCGTAGCCAAAGGCAATACGCTTAACGCTGTAAAGTACAGTAGCGTTGATCCCGTTAAGAGCATCGCCCTAAAAATTTGCGCTTTTCGATTATCTGTTTTAATCAATTGGAATCCATATCCAGGCCCAAGGAGCAACATCATCAGGACGAAGTGCGTCACGTAACGAAACCAAACGATAAGCGGCACCGGGTAAGATTGACTCAATGACTTTGCTGTTATCTCAAGCATGGCAAGTAAAAACACCATACCCATCATAAGTAGTATCGCGCGGTGAGTAGATTTTAAATAAACTACAGGACGAACCAAAGGTGACTTTCAAAAAAACATTGTATCGAGCGTTGGAGGGGGATTTTACGTCATTCCACACTTAATACAAATATCTTTTATTTTTTACAACTTAAAAGTATCAGACGCCTTTAATAAAAGTAAAATAGACTTTGAAACTACCCATTAAAAAAACCACT
>JAQBTV010000027.1 GCA_027624715.1 Pseudomonadota bacterium | reverse complement strand
AAGGCATCTTCAAAGGTGCGGCCCGCGAATCGCAAGCAATCGTCGACAAAAAATAAATTGTGGGCGCGACGGGGCTTGAACCCGGGACCTCCACCATGTCGAGGTGGCGCTCTACCAACTGAGCTACACGCCCTTATTGCTCGCTAATCATATCGGCACGATTGAGATACTCGTTGCAGAACTTCAATCTTCATAAGGGCAGGCACCTACCCGATGCAGAACAACGACGTGCCGATCGACAAAAAAGTTTAACGCTTTTCTCAAAGCAATTAAATAAAACCAAAGGTCAGATTTGGCGACTTTTCACTCGTAGCGCAATAGCATTGCCAATCTCTGAAGTACTCCCAACTACGGCCGGTTCACAAGCTTCAATAATTATTTGCGCAGCTCTCTGTTGGCCAAGGAATTCAAGCATCATTGCGATAGAAAGAATCGCTGCAGTCGGGTCTGCTACACCCTTGCCAGCTATGTCTGGCGCCGAACCATGGATTGGTTCAAACAGTGAAGGACCTGTTCGCATTGGGTTCAAATTCGATGAAGCCGCACGGCCAATACCACCACTTACTGCTGCACTTAAATCCGTAATAATGTCACCAAATAAATTATCGGTGACAATAACATCAAAACGAAACGGGTCATTCACTAAATAGATGCAGGCAGCATCAACGTGGAAATATGCAGTTGTCACATTAGGAAATTCTTTAGCCACTTTGTCAAAAATACGCTGCCATAAATAACCCGAAAATTGAAGAATATTGGTTTTGTGTACAAGCGAAACATGTCGCCGAGGGCGACTATTAGCAGTTTCAAACGCGTACCGGATGCAACGCTCCACACCAAATGCCGTGTTGACACTTCCTTGCGTTGCAACTTCAAAATCGGTATCACGGCGGAGCGACCCACCCTCGCCCACATAGGGTCCCTCAGTGTTCTCCCTAATTACAATGAATTCGTGATATTTCGACTGCCCAGGCGCAATCCCTTTGACAGGTCGCTCATTAATATAAAGATCTAATTCAAATCGCAACTTCAAGATAATGCCGCGCTCAAGAATACTTGGTGCAATCCGCGGATCTCCGATTGCACCAAAAATAATTGAATCAAATTTTCGAAGCTCTGCAATGGTCGCATCGCTTAATAGATAGCCGTCTCTTAGATACCTCTCCCCGCCAACATCAAAATGTCTCACATCAAATTTGACATCAGTTGTAGCAAGCACTTTCAGTGCTTCACGAGTCACTTCAGGACCAATACCATCGCCGCTAATTACGGCAAAATTGAATTTTTTTAGAGAGATATGAGCCTCAAGATTTCAAGAACTAAATTTCATCAGTAATAATCGCCATTGCTTCAACCTCTATCAACATGTCGGGGTGCAGTAACTCATTCACACCATAAAATGCGCTTGCTGGAGGTACTTCCATGTGTGCAAATGCTTCACCGTGCGCACGTCCAGCAGCTTCCCACTGGGAAATATCAGTTAAAAAGACCCGCGTCCGAATTATGTCTTCGGGAGTTCCCCCAAGCTCTGCAAGTGCTGTGACAATAATTTTTATTACTTCCTTGGACTGCAAATACATATCACCTGGATGCAGAATTTCGCCGTTCGGCCCGCTGCTTGAGCAGCCAGCAATCTCAATTAGGTTTCCAACTCTCACCGCTCGGGAATAGCCGACTTTTGACCAAACCCTATTTGAAGGCACTCCAGTTTTCTTTGCAACCACTACTTTTCTCCTTTTGGATCCCATCTAGACTCACTTCCTGCAGGACTATATGTCCAATAAACAACCATTGGTCCATCCGAATTCGCAGTTGTAACATGTGGGATATTCGGTGCAACCGTAACAATTGATCCAGCTGTCACAGGAATATCCACCCCGTCAACGGAAATCACACCTGCTCCTCTCATAACCAAAGCAAATTCCTCTGCTTCATGGCTATGCACAGGAGTCGAGTAATTTGCGGGAAGTGCGCTTACGCCCATTGCCATTTTCTCTGAAGAACCCTTCGCTGGCGATGCGTGAACTGATACGATTCGCCCATCAATTAGAGGTAACTCACTTGTGCCCCCCTTTTTCAATGCAGATAGTGCACCTTCGATCATCTCGTCAAGTTTTCGAGTTTGGAATTTCGCTTTCATTAGATCTCCTCTCTTTTGATAATTCGACAAATTAAAGAACCAGTTTTAACCTCATCACCTACATTGACTGAGATCTCCTCCAGCACACCTGAAAATGGCGATTCGACATCGACTTCAATTTTATCGGTTTCAACTCGCACCAACGGGTCGCCTTGCGATATCTGCGAACCTACCGATACCAGCCATTCCAAAATCAAAACTTCGTCTACCGTGTCTCCTAGTCGCGGCAAATTTATTAATTCACTCATTCTCATCCTCCAATAGAAATATTTTTAAACATTGCTGGCACATCAGCCAGCGGACTAGCAATTATACGTTCGACAAGCTGATCGATTCTTTGTTGAACTTCTTTTCGTATTGCCTGAGCTTCTTCACTTCTCAGGTGACCTGTTTCAACTAATTGTCGCTCATAAAGATCGACCGGATCGCGTTTCAACCATTCATCTAGTTCACCCGCTGGTCTGTAGAGCCCAGCATCTGCTCGAGAGTGACCTGAGTAGCGATATGTTTTAAACTCCAAAAGAGTCGGTCCCCCACCCGAACGGGCACGTGCGACTGCTCTTTCTAACCCCTGTGAGACCGCATCAATTGATTGTCCGTCTATTATTTCGGCTGGCATCGCATACGACTCAGAGCGTTTAGCGATGTCTTCAACGGCAGTTGTCAAATTGATACGCGAATATTCACCATAGACATTGTTCTCACATACAAAGATGACGGGAAGTTTCCAAACCGCAGCGAGATTTAGTCCTTCGTGAAAGGCTCCAATATTGCTTGCACCATCTCCAAATACTGCCACCGCACACCTATCTTCACCTAAAACCTGAGCACTCAATGCAGCACCCGTGGCGATTGGGATACTTCCACCAACTATCGCCGAAGTCGGCAAAAGACCTATTGAAGAGTCACTAAGGTGCATCGAGCCACCGATTCCGCCAATTGAACCAACCGCTCTACCCATAATTTCTCCAAGCACAGAATCGGTTGTCATTCCTAAAGCGAGCGCGATTCCGTGACTCCGATATGTGCAGCAGACATTATCCGTTGGTCTTAGAGTCATTGCGATTCCAATAGCAATGGCTTCCTGCCCTTGATAAGTGTGCGTAGTTCCGTGCACGAGGCCCTCTGCAAATAGCCCTTTAATGCGATCCTCGAAAAATCTAATTTCCAGCATTCTGTCCCAGCGCGCTATCGGGTCAGCTAAACACTTTCGACGCTCCAACTGTTCGGTCAAACTCATTTCATATACCCTTCTTTAATCCACCAAGGCTTATCCGGCTTATTAGTTCTAACGAGTACCTCTATTTGTTCACGCACATATGGCGCTGACGGCAAAAACCGTTTCTCTAAGTGAGGCGGATACGGAACTGGCGTGTCTGGGCAAGTTATTCGTAGTACAGGTGCCTTGAGCTGACTAAAGCATTCAGACGCTACATACGATGCGATCTCTGTTCCCCAGCCACCAGAAAATGGGCTTTCTTCAACTAGCACGAGCCGACCGGTCCGTGCTACCGACTCACATACCAGCTCTCGATCCCAAGGAATCAAAGACCGTAGGTCAATAATGTCAGCAGTAAATGATGTCTCTTGCATCGCCCCAAGTGCGATACCAACTGTTTGTCCTAAACCTACGACCGTAACATCATTGCCCTTATTTAGAATTTCCCCAGTTCCAATTTTGATTATTCCCGCTTCTCCAATGACGACCTCTTCTCTCGCTGAATATAAAACTCTGGGCTCAAACACTGCGACAGGGTTTTCATCTCGAATGGCTGCTCGCACAAGACCATACGCCGTTCGTGCTCCAGACGGAACGACGAGTTTTAAACCAGGTGTCGCATAGAGCCAAGTCTCAAGAGTCTGAGAATGTTGAGCACCAAAGCCTAAGCCCGCGCCAACTGATGCTCTCACAACCAATGGTGCGCCATAAGCCCCACCGGAGAGATAACGAAACTTTGCTGCCTCAGTAACTAGTTGATCCAATGCAACACCCAAAAATTCGACAAACATTATTTCAACAACTGGTCTCAAGCCTGTAGCCGCTGCGCCAACTGCCGCCCCAAGAAACCCCATCTCCGAAATTGGTGTGTCTCTGACACGATTCGGCCCGAATTCTTCAAGTAGACCTTCTGAGGTCTTAAATGGCCCCTCCGCTACAGCGATATCCTCCCCAATAACTATCACTCGCGAGTCTTCCCGCATCTCGTCGGCTACGGCACGAGCTATTGCTTGGTTCATTCTTAATTTCATAATTCTGCTTTCCTTTGCGCATATGTTGAACGGGCGTCGTCTTTGTTTCGCAAAACATGAAAATTCGCCACCTCGCGCCGAACGTAAG
>JAQBTV010000026.1 GCA_027624715.1 Pseudomonadota bacterium | reverse complement strand
GGGCATCACAAAGTTTTGCACAAGCATTCTTAACTCCAGTTAGTTTCGCTGTTTAGTG
This sequence comes from Pseudomonadota bacterium, assembly GCA_027624715.1. Lineage (NCBI taxonomy): Bacteria > Pseudomonadati > Pseudomonadota > Pseudomonadota bacterium. The sequence continues at coordinate 5,546 of JAQBTV010000026.1, read as the reverse complement.
AGAAACACCATTCAGACGCAGGACCTTCAGCATCGTTAACCACAAAATCCAGAGATCGAATCCAAATGAATGTCTCTGGAGGTATTCAGCATCCAGTTTGACCTTGTTGATAATCGACAATTCATCCCTGCCATTAACCTGTGCCCAACCCGTAAGTCCTGGCACTAGCGTGTGAACGCCCGCATCGGTACGCAAGGCGATCAGATCGTCCTGATTGGAGAGCGCTGGCCGCGGACCGACAAAACTCATGTCGCCTCTAAGGATACTCCACAACTGCGGTAGCTCATCTATGCTGGATTTGCGTATAAACGACCCAATTGGCGTCAACCACCGATCAGGGTTCTGCAGCAGGTGCGTGGCCACTGCGGGTGTATCGATGCGCATGCTGCGGAATTTTGGCATTTTGAAGATACGATTGCACCGCCCCATGCGATCTGACCAATAAAATATAGAGCCCGTCGAGGTCAATCGAACCAATAAAGCAATAAAGACCAAAATAGGAGCTAGGCTCAAAACCACCAACGACGCCAAGATAACATCAAAACTTCGCTTCAAGCCCTCACCTCATCAAATCTGCTTCGGATCGAAGCGTGAACATACCAAGCATCCCCGGGACCAACAGCCCCTCAAAGGCGTACACATAACCGTTACGAACAAGTGAATTGTAAATGTCTTTTCGCTGGTTAGAAAAGTTATGCTCACAGGTAATTACTGAAAAGATATTGCGGCCAAAATCAAAGGCATTCAGTATCTCTAACTCACTACCTTCTATATCGATGGATAGGTAATGGACCGCGGCAGGCGCCCGATGCCGCTCCAACAGGTCGCGGATCGACGCCGTGTTTACTGTTTGCCAGTCCGCAGATTTTGTAGTTTTCTCGTGAATATCTGCTTGAGAAAAAGCGCTGAGAGTCAAAAATTCAGCACTCTCTTAACAACGGCGAACGGCAATGATTGACCACTCTCTTCCCATACCCAATCAAAGTCAACAGCGGCCGATCGATTACTTACCAAATATATATGCCAAACTTTCGCTGGCTCTGCAAGTATTTCATTCCAGCCAAAATCTTTTTCAAGTAAATATGTGTTGCTGAGATTCACACCATTGGTTGCACCAAGCTCTACGATATACCCCCCTCGCTTCCAGCTTAGCGAATAAAGTGCAAAAAGATTTTGGCCAATCTGAGACTTCACATTATCTGATGATGCACCCTGACGTGCTACTAGTTCCATGAACTACGACTACATGCTTCTTCTTCAATTCGCCGAACCTGAGTCAGGTGATTTGCTCATACAAGTACATGGCCCGCACACAACACACATTTATAAAATTTTTCCATTAAATTAAGTCGGGCAGATCAGCATAAGTTTAACTTACTCGCGAAGCAACCCACTCAAAAATGAAAGATAAGCTGGTATGAAGTGTTCTCGGGAAAAGCGGGCTACATTTTCTTTGGCCTGCCGCCGAATGGCTTCAGTAGAAGTTATTTTTTTATGAATCTTGAGAATGATCTCAACATATTGCATAATATTATTATTTTCCACCAGAAAACCAGTTATACCGTCTTCAATCAAACAGCGCATTCCTATAATGTTATTTGCGATAACTAACGTACCGGCCACTTGAGCCTCTATGCATACATAAGACAAACCTTCGTGCAGGCTGGGCAAAATCAATAAATCGCAACCTGCAAGCACTTCCGCTAAGTTGTCGACAAAGCCAAGACAAATTACGTTGGAAGGTATTGAATCCAAGTACTTCAGCACATCATTCGACACCGGTCCGCACAGCACAAGTTTAATCTGCTTGTCATAAAAATAATCTACCCATATTCGCAAAACTATTTCAAACCCCTTGCGTTTCTCGGGTCGGCCAGCAAAGAGCACTACTAAATCCTCTTCGCGCAAGCCATGTGTCTGACGCCAGTCAGTACGGCTAAAGCGCTCACAAACAACTGGGCTCAGGTCAATGCCACATGCCGAACCATGCTTGATGACTTGCGGTCTGAAGCGAGGATTGATATCCTTAAGTAGCTCCTGCATATCCGACGAGACCGTTAGCACATGCGTTGCCAAACCAACGTTGCAGCGCTCCATTAAGCGAAGTGCCCATCGATAAATGCCATGGTATCCGACGAAGGGAACACCATGATTGAAATACACCCGCTTATGCACGCCAACTAACCAAGCCCCCAGCAAGGGAAGCAGTGAAGATTTGGTGTTGTGACTGAAAACCACATCTGGGCGGTGCCTTTTCAAATGCGATCTGATTCTCAAGAGCACCAGTGGTAACCCGAGCAAATTTGAAACCGATAAATCGAAGGGAATGATGACATTTTCCTTTCCCAACCACCGCTTTGAAGACACTAATTCAGTTTGATGGCCCGCCCCAAGCTCCGCGTCCATCAGCGGTGCGACAAACTTTAACGCCATACATGTGTCAGGATGAAAGTGGATGATTTTCATGACAGTCTTTATACAGAAAACCGTAGAGTAAAAGAAGTGGTGCAATGTGAAAAGCACCTTCGAAATTCACCCGCCAACGCGTTGCTGACCCTGGGTTGAGCACCCCAAACGGGGCATACAATACCATTTTGTCAAGTTTGGGATGCGCCGAACTCAAAAATTTGAATCCATACCGAATACCCCATTATAAAGAACGATCACTGCCGCATTACTCGGTTGGTGGATTTTTGAAAAAACGTATATTGCGTAGATTTGTGAAAACGCTATTAACGCCCTCCCTACCAACTGCGTTATCACAAATAAAAAAGCCGGGCTATTAACCTTCATCGGTTGAACGCCAAAGCGGAAATAGGATGGCTACTTAATTTAATCAAGTTGTTTTAAAACGCCTGAGGGTCATCACGACTACTCGTCGCCAATATTTGAGTACTCCAAAGGCAACTAGAAAATAGTATAGCCCGCTTGATATTAATCGATCCCTGCGCAGATCCCCGAAACAGCACAAAATACTCTTATGCATCGCCAACAGATTTTTAGACAATCCACCAACACCAAAGTCATCTTTGTATGACTGCGCAAGAGGCGCACAAATCCTCATGGAATAACCACCACTGAGCAATAACCTCAGCCATAATTGATAATCCTCCGCACGACGAGCTCCAAGAGGGAATCGTTGCGCTATTTGACGCCTAACTACTACTGTTCGCGTCGCAATTTCATTTCTTAACAACATTAGTAGTAGTGACACTTTCTGCACCTTGATAGCTTCCAACGTATAATTTGGAGGTATGTCTCCGCGCGAAATCTCTGAATCATGACAAGTGAGTGCATAAGTCGGGTGCGCCAACATCCAAGCAATCTGAATTTCTAACTTTTGAGGATGCCACGTATCATCAGCGTCCAAAAAAGCTATGAAATTCTGACCAGCAGCCGACCAACCGGCGTTACGTGCCGCACCTGCACCTCGATTCTCTGGTAGACGCAAAACTATGATTCGGATCAATTCGTTCAACTCAGATCTAATCCCTTCAATCGCAGCAAGCGTTCTACCTCTATCATCACTAAAGTCTTCGACTAGAATAATCTCCGCGGGCTTAACTGTTTGATTGACAATAGACCAGACAGCAGACGAAATAGATTCGTGACACCGATAACAAGGTATAACGACACTCACTGGTACCCGCTCTGCGGAGATCATATTTTGATGCCCCCTCAAAGCCTGACCCATTCTCGAGGGATCAAATCGCTATCATTTATCCCATTGCCAAACCAGTTGCGAGGAGCAACCACCAATTTATTAGGGTTTGTGTTCAACCAGGCACCCCACCAGCTGAATGAACTATTCGCTATAATGTGATGCTTACACTGACCCATTAGCTGCATATCAATGTAATTTTGAGATCCAAAGTTTCTATCAATGTACTGAGTTGGGAACGCAATTTTCAAATTGTTCCGCGTCCATTGTGGATCGTCAGAAAAAACAAAAAAGCGTGGTGAGGTAACTTTTGCGGCGATATGGTCAATAGCTTCTTGATAATAGTCTAAAGAACAAAGATTGAGAATTTTTGCCGTTGCCGCATGCGTGACATAATCCCCTCGTCGAACATGCAAGCTAACAGAGTTATAATCTTTCATGAGAGAAGAAATTTTCAAATTCTCTCCCGTTAAAGCTTTTTTAAACTCGAAGTCCGAGCGAATACTTAACTCAAAATCTTTAAAATATTTTTCAGATTGCCAATAACCCACTAAATATGAAGAATCGATAATTTTATTGAACCCTGTCCAATAGTTGAAATGCGGTTCTACCACCAAGTGTCGACCACATACTCGCCTAAAAGGTAAACGCCTTAATAACTTTCGTGTCAAATTACCCGAGCGCCAGCCAAGTAGCTCACGCAATTGATCGGGTTTTGCAATGCAAACTGAAAGGCGCATAACTCGATCTATCTCAAACCCATTATGCAAAGAATAATCCTTAAAACCACTGAGATCCAGCAAGAGAGGGCATCCTAAAGTCATCGATAGCGCCCTTCCGGCAGCATACTGGAACATTTGATTTCCCAGCCCTCCTAACAGTTGACTAATCACCATAACAAATCTGTATAGCAATTAATTCAAAATACGCTGTATACCCTTGTACATACCTCTCATATCGCCAAATCAGCAATCAGTCCTCACTTCTTTGTAAATTTCTCTAACAAAATAACTGCAGCTAAAAAGCCAAAGCTGTATTACTTTTAACGATAGTCAACGTTCATGAGGCATTTGACTATTCTTGCTTTTGCAAAAGTTATCGGAAAAAATCTTCCGCAAATTAAGCAAACAATATGAGCTGAACCATAAACGTGTACGCAAAACACCAGCGCCCATAAGTTTAGCCACGTAGGTATGCGCCCTATACCGACCCATCACACCCTCCCACGTATACGACTCAGTTGACACATCGACCATTGCAGATTCATCTAACATTGTCCACAAGCGACATCCTTGATCACGCCAAAGAAGTGAGTGGATTAAGTCTTCGCTGACCGCCTTCCCCGAAAACGGATAATAATTGTAAGTAATCAAATCAGACCTGTGGCACAAGGCTACTCCGCCAGGTAGCCATTCAGACTCAACAACTCGGCTCCCCATATCATTTCTAACCACTCCAAAGCCTATTCCCGCAGAGGCAATACGACCAAATCGTTGCCTCCCGAATGCGGCACCGCACACTAGAGTAAAGTAACAGTCTCTAAAAAAATCCCTTAAGTTCCCAGAATAGATGGTACTGTCTTGACCACCAGGATAAATCTTAAAAAATGGCGCTACCACGTTATGTCGCCCCTTAACGACGAGAAAATTAAGTAGCGCATGCATCGTATGGGAGGACAGGATGACGTCATCATCACACTGCAAGACATAATCACATTTCGCCGCCTCTAAACCAACTGCACGCTGCGCAACTTGGCCTCTACCGGCAGTTGTTATAACATTCACATTCTTTATTGTTGCAAGGTATTCTACATTTCTAACCTCAGCTTGCGGTATGCAAATTAAGATTTCTGCAGGAATCCTTTGTCCACTATTCAGTATCTCAA
>JAQBTV010000025.1 GCA_027624715.1 Pseudomonadota bacterium | reverse complement strand
CTCCATCGCATCGCTTCAGAGGCAAATTTGCCAATATCATCGCAGGTCATGGTTCCGAGAGGATAGGAGGCAGCTGATGCCGGTTGAATTAAAAATAAGCCAATAAGAATCAGTAATAAGGGAACTTTATTTTGCATGAAACAGCCCTAGAAAGTGGAACATTAATCTTGCCTTTAAGTATACTAAAAAGATGCCTGCTAAAAAGCATCTAATTCAAAGAGTTAATAAATTTTAAGATGCAGTGGTTTGACTTATAAGTTATTGTTTATACTTAATCATACTTTTTATTCGTAAGAGTTACCGCAGATATGAGTCATTTGTTTAGGTCTTCACTGATCATTGGGTTGTTTCTATTTTCTTCTCCAATAGTCCTGGCAGAGGACTGGGGCTCTAAGTTTGATCGGGAGCACGTGCTTGAGCAACTTAAAGACTTTGATGCCTCTGTAAGGCGCCGCTCCCTTGCCCGGTTGGCTGATATAGGGATGATTGAAGATGTACCTCATATGCTGCGAATGTTAAGAGACGATGATTCAGCGGTGCGCAGCATGGCTGACCAGGCCATTACCGGCCTTTGGCTTCGTATGGATAACTTGTCCGCAAAGCGGCTGTTTGTGAAGGCGATACTTGAGTTGCAAAATGGAAATACTAAAGAGGCCATTGAATTGTTAGACTCAGTTATTAAGGCGGAACCATCTTTTTCTGAAGCTTGGAATAAACGTGGAGATGCTTGGCTGAATGCAGGTGATCTTGATCATGCGCTGGCAGATTACGAGGTTGCGCTCGAACTCAATCCTTATCACTACGGAGTCATGCAAAGCTGTGCAAGCATTTGGATGGAGCGTTCTAATGCGAGAAATGCGTATAACTATCTTTCCCAAGCTATGGCTATAAACCCTAACTTGGATTACCTAATACCTGTCATCGTAGATCTAGAGGCACGGCTCGAAAACGATAGGATTTGATGTTGGATTCCGTACGTCAAGCATCATGAGCGCCCATGTTGAATTCAATGTTGATCTTGGTCAGTTAACGTCTAAGATCCGTAGCATTGCTCGCGAGCAAGGTTTTGATGACATGCGCGTAACGGATTGTGATTTATCAGAATCTGCACCGAGGTTAAAAGAATGGCTCGATAAGGGTTATGCGGGTGATATGGACTATATCGGCAACCGGTTCGAGATGAAAATCAATCCAGATAAGCTTGTCAGTGGCGTGAAGCGCATTATCAGCTTGAGAATGAATTATTTTCAGTTTAGGGATAAAAGTATGGATGGATTAAATTTCCTAAATGCTCCAGATAGGGGGTTTATTTCCAATTACGCATTAGGTCGTGACTACCACAAGGTCATTCGGGGACGATTAGAAAAAGTTGCGCAAAACGTTCAGTCGATCATTGGCGCATTCGGCTATCGTGTATTTACTGACAGCGCACCTGTGATGGAGGTGGAGTTGGCGACAAAATCAGGCTTGGGCTGGCGTGGCAAACACACACTGTTGATTAATAAAAATGCCGGATCATGGTTTTTTCTAGGAGAGATTTACACTGATTTAGATTTGCCTCTAGACAGTCTCGCCAGTGAGCATTGTGGGACATGCAGCCGATGTATTGATATTTGTCCCACAAAAGCAATTCTTGGTCCTTATAAGTTGGATGCGCGAAGGTGTATTTCATATCTGACGATCGAACACCGCGGAAGTATCCCCAAAGAATTTAGAAAGTTAATGGGTAATCGTATCTACGGTTGTGATGACTGTCAGGTGGTATGTCCATGGAATAAATATGCGTCGGTTACAACCGTTCCAGACTTTAATGTAAGAGAATCCTTAGATGGTGAAACTTTAGTGAAGCTGTTTTCGTGGAGCGAATCGGAATTTTATCGATATACGGAGGGTAGTCCGATTCGCCGTATTGGGTACGAGCGATGGCTGCGTAACTTAGGTTGCGCGCTTGGAAACGCACCGACTACACCGGAAATCATTCGATCGCTTGAGTTAAAAAAATCACATGCATCAGAATTGGTTAGAGAGCATGTTGTTTGGGCCTTAGACGAACATCTCTAACCATTCGTTCTAATATTGGTATACCGTTAAAATGGGAAATATCAGCAACCGTTTTTTTGTTTACTTGTCTGTAAATGCAGCGTGTATTCTAGGAGAAACATGATGAATCGTTATTTTTTGAGCTTTACAAGTTTATTGCTTCTTATGGTCGTTGATGTGGCATCGGCTCAATCCGTTGAGAAGGCGGTCAAATATCGCCAAGGTGCTTTCACCGTGATGGGTTGGAATTTTGAGGTAATCGTAGATATGATCAAAGGAAAGCGACCATTTGATCAAGTTGATTTTACACGTAGAGCGAAAATAATTGCTAATGTCAGTCAAATTCCAATGGAGGGGTTTGCTACCGAGTCCCACGCGGGGGCTACTAAAGCTAAACCGGAAATTTGGACAAATTATCCGGACTTCGAGCAGAAAATGAAGCTGATGCAAAACGCGGCTGAGCTTCTGGCGACGACTAGCCTATCGGGTGACTATGACGCCTCGAAGCGGGCCGTCTCTGCGCTCGGTAAAACGTGTAAGGCCTGTCACGACGAATATCGAAACAAGTAAAGCAGTCAATATCTATGTTTGCCACAATCAAGGCCAAGGTGCCTTAGTGTATAGATATTAAAATTATGGTGACTCCGACGCTAATGACTGCGAAGAGGATTGCGCGTTTTGGATGTTCGTTGACCTGACGTACCTCATTGTTTGTTTTAATTTCACTTGAATAACCAGTAATCATCGGCGTCACGAGATTTTGTTTTTTCAACATTGTGTACCAGCTGATTGCGATTAAGTGGGCGAAAACTAATAAGAGGAGTACTTTTGCATTCACGGTGTGTATTTGATTGGCGACAGAGGTTAAGTCCTCCGAAACGAGATCGCTAAATGCCCCTGACAACATGACACCATCATCGCAAAATAATCCACTGCTCACTTGAATGATGATCGACAAAATCATCAATACAACTGAATAACCTCCGATTGGATTATGGCCACTTGAGCGTTTTGATGCACCGGAGTCGGTCAAGATATAGCTAATAACGGTATTGGGTGATTTGATAAAGTCTGAGAACCGTGCGGTTAGGCTGCCCCAGAAGCCCCAGAGTATTCTAAAAAGAATTAAGCCGCACACACAGTAACCCACCATAATATGACTCTCCGATGGCCCTCCTTCTAAGTGGCCCGTGACCAGTTGGTAGGTGATGAGGATGGCAATTGACCAATGGAATAGTCGGGTCGAGATATCCCAGACTTTGATTTTTGAACTTGGGATCATTGGACGTCTAGATACTCGTCTTGATCAAACGTTTAATTGGTTGGCTAGATCAATGATACTCTCCGCGTTATAGTCAAACCGCGCGTCCGTCGTAAGGTCAATATTTATTGAGGGTGGAAATTCTTTTGGTCTTTTTATAAACGCAGTCTTCAGACCGCATGCTTGGGCAGCTAATAAGTCGTCTTTGTGTGCGGCGCACAGCATGACCTCTGCAGGAGGCAAGTCCAGCAGTTTGGCTGCCCCGAGGTAGGTTTCAGGATCCGGTTTGTAATGACCGAATAATTCGGCGCTAATGATGCAATCCCAGGGCAGGCCAGAGTTTTTAGCCATGTTATTGAGTAAAGAAAAATTACCGTTAGAGAGTGGCGAGATGGTGTAGCTTTGCTTTAATTGTTTTAGACCACGAACAGAATCGGGCCAAGGTTTGAGTCGGTGCCAGGATCGATTCAGCAAATCGGTTTCTGCTTCCGATAGATGTTCTAAGTGATACTTTTTTTTCAATTCATCGAGAATCATTCTATGCAGGGCGTCTATGTTCAGCCAAGGAAGTTCACCTCGTCTCACTCGACCCATGGCGGGTTGATAGCCTGAACGCCATTCATTCGCAAATTTACCTGCGTTAAGTCGAATACCTTTGTGCTCGGCAACGGCACGAACTTCTCTTGTAATGCTGCCGCGCCAGTCGACAACCGTTCCGAAGACGTCAAAAATTAGGGCTTTTAGCATTGGGTATTTCCCTTAAAAGGTAGAATTTATCTAGGTTTTTTTAAGTTTAACAGGTAGAAATCCACAGTTTAGGAATAATTCCTAATATGCCACATACCCTCAAGTGCTATCCTACGGCGTTTATTTTCTTAAGTTAAGGGTTATTGATATGAGCAGGGGTCTTTCTTTAATTGTATTTTTCTTGAGTGTCATCAGTGGTTTTTCGACTGTTCATGCTGAAAATCGTATTAATGAACTTGAGACGGATAGCATTCAGTTGATTTCTACAACACCGGTTCCTGGTCTGGGTACCGATGTGAGAAAGATCCCAGGTAATGTTCAATCCGTGGATAACGAAACTTTAAGTGAACAAAACAGTATGAATGCAGCTGAGTTCATTGAGCGAAATTTAAACTCAGTCTCAGTAACCCACGCACAAAATAATCCATTTATGCCTGACTTGATGTACCGCGGCCAGATGGCCTCCCCGTTATTAGGAAATCCTAATGGGCTGGCTGTCTTCATGGACGGGACTAAAATGAATGAGCCATTTGGAGATACGCTCAAATGGGATTTTATTCCACAGAACGCGATTTCTAAGATCAGTATAATTCCAGGCTCTAACGCAGTTTATGGATTGAATGCCCTTGGTGGTGTGCTGTCACTAACTACGAAATCTGGTTTCCAAAACCCAGGGTCTACTTTCAGTTCCTACGGCGGCTCATGGAGTAGACAGAATTACGAGTTTTCTTACGGGATGAGTAAGGACAATAAAGATTTCTTTTTCGCAGGAACTTTGTTCGATGAAGATGGTTTTAGAGACTCGTCAGACAGTAACGTAAAGCAGTTATTCTTTAAATTTGGTCAAGAAACTGAATTAATGGATTATGACATTTCGCTTACGTGGGCGGATAGCCTGTTGAATGGAACGCAGGCTTTGCCCGTTTCATTTTTGGGTAACCGAGAGCAGGCGTATACATATCCAGATACAAATGAAAATGAACTTGCCTTCCTCAATATGACTTGGAGACGTTTTACTGAGAAGAATAATTTATTGTCAGGCGTTGCCTACTATCGTGAATACGAAAATGAAAACATGAATAGTAATGTAAACGATGATTTCATTGGCACTAGCGGCCTAAGTAATACCACTGGTTTGGGTGGGGCCCGATGTTACGAGGAAGATGAGCTAGATCTAGACGGCGATGGTGATATAGATGCCGCCGACGAGACACTTTTCGAAGACGCAGGCGGTGATGATGCTGAGTGTCCCGGTGCAAATGAGGGATCGACGACAAAAACAACGAGTTACGGTGCTTCCCTTCAGTGGACAGGATTGTTCTCTCGTCATGTGCTTAATATTGGAAGTGCGCTAGATATCGGTCAGAGTAATTTTAGTAACGAAGAAGAGAGCGCCGTGTTTAGCTCGGGAGCGTTAAGAACGACAACTAGTACTGGAGAAGGTTTTGAAAATGAAGTTCAAGCCGATGCTGATAACCAGTACTTCGGCCTTTACGTCAGTGATATGTATGACGTCACAAATCAGATATCGGTTCTTTCTTCACTGCGTTGGAATCAAGCAAAAATCAATATTGCGGATGGTAGTGGCGCTAATCCCGCACTGAATGGTAAGCATACTTTTGAACGCTTCAACCCAGCGGTTGGGGTAAATTACAACCCAAAACCGGGGTACACGACTTTCGTACAGTACTCGGAGGGTATGCGGGCGCCGACTCCAATTGAATTGACATGTGCTGACCCTGATGCGCCGTGTAAGTTACCTAATGCGTTCTTAGCTGATCCTCCATTGGATATGATCGTCGCGAAAACGATTGAATGGGGTGCTAGAGGCTATGGTCGAAATTACGTATGGAATTTTGCAATCTATAACACGACCTTGGAAGATGACATTCAATTCATTAACGCGGCCGGTTCCACAATCGGGAATGCAGGCTTTTTCGATAACGTGGGTGAAACACAAAGGCAGGGTTTTGAAGTTGGAATGGGTTGGGAACTTGGTGACTTCGGGTTCCGTGCCGACTACAGCTACCTGGACGCGACGTTTGAGAGCACGTTTGACATCAATAGCCCCAATAATTCTTCGCATCGGACAGTCAACGGGTTAAAGGTGATCACAGTAAATCCAGGAAATAAAATGCCGAACATACCCGAGCAAACCCTTAAGGCAAGGTTCGAGTATACGGCGTTTGGTACTTGGAAAACGGGCATTACTGCGAACTACTTCAGTGATGTCTATGCTCGAGGGGACGAAAATAACCAAGATAGGAATGGAACGATTGATGGGTATACTGTCGTCAATTTGGACTCCACTTATAAAGCTTCTAAGTCTTTTGAGATCTTCCTTAAAATTACCAATTTATTTGATGAGAATTTTGAGAGTTTTGGAATTCTA
>JAQBTV010000024.1 GCA_027624715.1 Pseudomonadota bacterium | reverse complement strand
TCCGGCATAGTGGCCGCGGTTACCGAAATGGATGAGAGAATCGTTTGCATTTGATGAATGACGAGGCACGAATAGGTACCATGTGCTCCCATCAGGAGTAGGGATTTGCGGCGAGCGAGCCGCTAGTGCGGGAGATTAAGCGGAGCATTCTTTACATACAATAAAAGGAGGAATGCCAAAGTTTTTATCAGTTTGTGCACCACAAAAATTACAGTACCCAATCCCATTTATGCTGGCATCGGCACCCGTCATCCAGTTCCAATGAGCACTTCGGACTCCGTCGATGACTTCCTCTTCAGAAAACCGATAGTTGCAGAATCTGCAAACTCGTGCTCCGAGTTTGATCGCTTCCGCGCAGTCAGGACAAGTTTTTGCACGAGAGGATGGATCAAAGACAGATGCGACCTGCACAAAAACGTTCTCAGGCGCCGGATCTGGGTGTGATTCGCCATCAACTTTATTCACAATAGCCGCAGCGATGAACCCGAATAACCCAAAAAAGAAACCAATCAAAAACCAGGAAAACTGATCACGATTTTTCTCCTTTACCAGCACAGTGGACAGAAAGCCGAACATTATTCCATAAATCAAATAGTAGATTATGAGCATTTCTTTTTATTCGTTGTTTGCCTCAAGTATAATAGGCAAGTTTAAGTTCGTTTTTCTTTTCCTCGGTGCTCAATTGAGAGTGTGCCTTCTCAAAAAAGAGTATTTAATTATTAAATTCTTTGCTCTGCTCGGCTAATAAGTTTGAGTTGTTTCACGAGAATGAAGGTTTTATCGTAAGCAAAGCCTGAACCAAAGCTGCCCTGGGAATAGAAGCAATCCTTTCGGCCTACAGGTGACACCAAAGCTAGTGTTAATCGGATATGGATTCTAGTGCATCTGCTATGGAGATGAGATGTTTAATAACATCGTCTGGCCCTTCCTTACCTGGAAGACCCCATTTGTTTTTGGAGCATCTAAGGCACATATCACTTTGAGAAAAATTGAATTCTGCCCCGCACGGACAAAGGTAGATCTCAGTTGTGCCCCCAAGAAGTTTCTTTTTATTTGAAACTTGAATTACTTCCCAATTTCGAGTTGGAACAAGAGTGGCTAGATGCCTTATTTTTTCTTGGTCTTGAAGTATATAATGTTTTTGACTCAGACGGCACACACTGAGAAGTGAAACGTAATCGGCAGCGACCTGACCGTTCAAATAGGGTTCAAGGTCGAGGAGCTGAAAATCGTCATGGCTTTGCAGTAATTCATGTAAATACTTGTGCATTCTCAGCGGGGCCTCAAGGGATATATCAAGTAGCCACCGATAGCCTTTTTCCTCAATACACATTTCAAGGTAAGAGAAGACATCGTTTTTATCGGTTACATTAATATCAGTCGAACTTTCGTACCGAACTTTGAAGGGGTCAAAGGTATTATGAGCACGCAATTCAACTGCTTTTTTTAAGGTATCATTTGTAATCAAATAGTCAGGGAATTCCGCCGTAAAGACTGATCTTTCAATTTGCATTTTTATTTTCTCGCCGGCTACGACTATTTTTTCGAGAAAAACCGAGGGGTCTTGATCAGATTTTGAAAAGAGCACAGCTGTTCCAGAGGCTACTACCATGAACATCCCAGCCTTCCCCCCACCAGAGATTTCAGAATAGTCCATCTTGAGCCCTACAATAGCATTTGCCCTAAGCTTTTTTGCAGCGTGTTCTAGATCAGCTAGGGCCGCCGAAGTCAATCGATGAAGTTGTTTTTGGTACGTCTGAGAGCGACCCCCGAATACGTCCCGCCAACTCGCTGCGATGTCCGAGAAGATGTTGACTCCGAACACGACATGTGCTGAAATCGGTCCTAAATAAGACTCAATTGCTTGCCCTTCTATGGATGGAGTGGTTGTGATTATCATTGGTGAGCTGCCGGATAGTGATTAACATGGTTAATATTTGAACACACTGCGAGTCTGAGAACCCTTGTCGCTCGTGACACTCACGAAGTAGACTCCGCTTGTATAATCTTTCAGGTTGACAGGTAGGTCTATGAGCCCACCAGGAAGCACAACGCTTTTGACCGAGAGTCTTTCGCCAAGCACATTGTACAGCGAAACAGTTGCGCTAGTGTTGGCCATTGTACTAATCCTAACTGACAGGGCACCGAAACTTGGATTGGGGAAGATAGCATCTATTTTCAACTGTTGAGGCAAGGTCTCGCCCTCTACATTCGTCGCTGTTCCAAATAGGCGATTTCCAAGTGACTGGTCAAGCAACAGCGGATTGATATTGCCCTGGTACTTTCTAATCAGCCCACTTCTCCTGATCTCTTTTCCGGAAGGCAGATCTTGTGTTGCCCAAGAAAGAAGTGTCGCCTTTTGCTCTGCGAAAAACGATGAATTAGCGGCACTAGAGTAGATGGTATTAAAGTACAGCACTGCTCTTGACACGTCGCCTTTAACCGATTCTCTCGGCTCAAACCGACCTGATGCAAACTCACTATAAGTGTCGATGTCCACCGTTGGCATGGCTGATTGCGATGATGATCCTACAAACCACGTTGTTGTCTGGTTATCTGGAATGTCAGCGTAGGGATGATTGCTTCGTGTCGAGTTGACGTTGTCTTTCGCGGGGAAGAGGAAGTGCAGATCACTTCGCTGGGGCTCATTTTCGGCACCCATGCTTTGGGGCCAGGTGTGCTCGGCATTGATCCCCGCATTGAACATTTCTGTACTAGGGTCGCCGGTGGTATATGCAACAGCAAAACCTGTATATATACCCCGCACAAACCCGTCTAAATCTAAGTCAACCTTTGCATACATGGTATCTCGAGCCACATCATATCCCAGCGTTAATACGGGTGTAAACACTCCTTTTAAGCTCTCTAGGAGCGCAGATCCCAACTGTCCACTGTATAGCTCGCCAGATATTCCTATAAATAGGTCATAGCTTACAGTGAGCCCCTCAGCGTCCTGTGCGGTAATAGTAAAGCGGTAGATATCGGGAATTAGTGGGGTCGTCCAGGAGAACTCCGAGTTGTTGATGGAGGCCCCAAGATCTGCGGGAGTTACGGTGTATGATGCGATCGGGAATGCATCTGGATCGGTCACGCTAAACGGAATCGAAAGATTTAGACCACCACCAACTAACGTATCAGGAGGTATGACAGTAAATCGGGGCCTTTTCGATTCAATGAGTGACGTAACTGTGATCGTTACTGAGATCGAGGCGGTGTCTTTTCCATCCGTAACGGTGATAGTAAACGTATTTGGGCCGACGTTACTTTCCGATGGAGTCCAAGAAAAGATCCCAGTTGAAGTATTTACGTTTGCTCCTAACGGCAGGCCGATTCCGCCAAAGGTCAACGGGTCCATGTCGCTATCCTGTGCCGCATATTGGATGTTCACAGTAGTCCCTGCTACCGCATCAAAAGCAACCGTTGGCTCCGTAAAAGAAGGTAGCGCGTTGCCACTTGTCCCAGAAACGGAAAAGGACAAAGCAAAAGTAAGCCTAGTGCTATCGTCGCACGTCCAGTTAGCCTTGTCGCCGATTAGGGTGAGCAAGGCTGATTTAGATCCGGTAGTTGGACCGTTGTAGGCGATGTTATCGCATTCATCAATCGCCACGGCTGTTGATCCATTGACAAGAGTTGGAGGTAGAGCCGAGGTATTGGAAGAGGTGGCATCTGTTTGCCATCCCGTGTCTTCAAAGTTAATGCCGTAAATGATCGCTGGGGATTCAACTGTCCCTTGAAAAGCAAAGAGCTGATCACCAGACGTCGAGAACGCTGGTGCACCGGACTCTACAAGAATAACAGTGCCCTTGGGTACAGTTGCGGATGAGGTGAACGTGTATTCATCCTCATTGGTGCGAAAAGAGCCGCTTGCTTTCCAACCATGATCAACGAAGCTAATCGCGGTCCCTGCGGGTAGGTCTACTAGAGCGACAAAGCCAAATTGATCGGGGTTATCTGAATTCACTCCAATGATTGCGATGTCACCTGGGGCAAGCGATTGGGCGTACACTGGGAGGGTAAGAACCATCGCCAGCAGAAGGGCAAGGGAGGATCGTAGCATTTGGCTCGTCAATAATTTGAAGTTTAGAGTTATGAATCCTTTCCTTTCGTGTCAATAGGAAAAACCACCCGCTGTTACCATGATACTAATTACTTTCGCAAAGGCTCTTCAGGCAAAGTATAAAGGCGATCATTACCGCTTATTTGTTCTTCTAGAACGCCTTTTGAAATGCCAAGACCGGCAACGTACGTTGATGCGAGTTGTCGTGAGCATGTTGATCGGCAAGCTCTCGTGAGATCTATTTAGAAACAAAAAAGGGATAGGAAACCAGTAGAAACCGATTTCCTATCCCCCGAACTGACACCGATAGAGGTAAAAACATCGGCATCAAATCCTCTGTATTCATCAATCCGTTACTTAAGCAAGATCATTTTTCTAGTAACAGAGAAGGCTCCAGCTTCTAGGCGATACATATAGATACCACTTGGCAGATCGTTAGCCTCGAACGTAACGTGGTTCTCACCTGCCGCTTGAACACGGTTTACTAGTTGCGCGACTTCGCGGCCTAGCATATCAATCACGCTCAGCCGAACAAGTTGTGACTGTGGTAGTGAATACGAAATCGATGTTGAAGGATTAAATGGATTGGGAAAGTTCTGGTCAAGTACGACCGTCGCAGGCAGAGCTTCATCTGTTTCGTTTGCTACACCGCTTGGTACGTTTACAGAACCAGGTGTAGGCAATCCCCAGGTATACGAATCCGTGTTGCGCAATCCGCCAGCGCCATTAGGAGATCGTTGAATCGAATGTGCAGTTCCATCGCCGGCGCCGTCTTCATTAACCTGCATCTGACCGGCATTGAGAAGAACCAGAATTCCAGCATCGTCGTCGTCATTGGTATCGTAAACGACTGCGTCTATGATAACAGCAACTACATTTGCTACGGGGGTATCCGTTGGGAAATCAGCTGCATTTCCCGTTACAAGAGCCACTCCATCAGCCCCATTTTGAACGAGGTTGGTGCCGGGGTCGACGTCTAGAGTACAATTTGGAACGTTTGCAGCGTCTCCGCACAAGACGAAGTAGCCATTTGCATCAGTCGAAAATCCATCTAGGTCAAACGCTTCATAGGTGGCGTCGTCACTACCGTTGACAAAGACCAGAGACATCCCTGTGAGACTCGTGTTTCCTATACCGCCATCATAAAGCTCTACAAACTCTGCAGCATCAGTGCCAGCCTGATCGGCATCCACCTCATTAATTATGACGGTTTGAGCGAGAACGGTAGCCGGAAGTAATAAACAAAAAGCAAGGAGTGGTATCAGTTTCTTCATTACGAATGTAAGGTTTGGTTTAAGCAAAGTGGCTCTTTATGTGGCGTGGTCACAACCTCGTCACCAAACGCATCATTTCCAAATTATTGACATTATTGATCAACGTCAACTATTATTCCGGTTCAACGACAATTATAATTCCCGTTTGTACGGAACGCACCGGATGCAAGCCACCCGTGATCTACAAAGCCAATTACGGTCCCTTGAGGGATATCTACTAGTGCTACAAAGGCAAATTCATCTGGATTAACCGCATTGGCTCCGATAATGGCGATATCCCCAGCACCTAGTGTCTGAGCGTTAGCCAAGGTCGCGGAGATAAAAATCAGAAGGCTGAAATTTAGGATTCGTTTCATAACCACACTTAAAAATTAGGAATATGAGTTACGGAATCTCTTGCACGGTGTCAACAGGGAAACCCCACATCATACACATGGACCCAAAAGTAGAAATCCAACAAAGTAGAAGGTGACTCAAATTGCAAAAAAAAGGGGAGTGAGATTTGCACCCCACTCCCCTGTTTTCAATCATAATCTCAAACGATCTAGTTCGTCGAAGGAATACCTGCACCTCCAGAAGGTGCGAAGTTTACGTGGATCAGAAGCCATTCTCCCAACAGCGGATCAAGGCTCCAAACACTTGAGCCGCGAGCTTTGTAATCAACAACAGAGCCATCGTCCGTTTTGTACTGGCCCGTGTTCATGTGCGTCGCAACAGCCGTTGAGTAATCACTATTGAACGTCACATCAACATCACTTACCTCCAAGGAGAGCCATTCTGGACCCGCAGAAAGCTTGCCAAGTTGCTCCACTTTCGTAGCCTTGTAGCATGCCTCCATATTCGAGTTGCAGTGCGATGACGAGGGAGCAAGCAATGCAGCCCAAGCTTCCTTGTTTCCTTCAGCATCTAAAAAAACTCCCCAAAAGGTAGAAACCTTTTCATGAATCGCTGTAGCGAGATCTGCCTCATTCATGGCCCGCCAGATGACTCCTTCGCGGCTTGCGTAAATCGAAGGATTACCTCCCCGATCAACCGCCGAGCGGATGGCCGTCCAAGCACCTGCCCTCTCGCCTGCACTCCACAGGATTTCAGATCGAGAATCAGACGCATTCGGTCCGTCATGGCCTTGCTCATATAGATACAGGTAACGCATTGCTTTGATCATGTCAACTTCTTCGACACCCCCACCGGCCTGAGCATAGGCATAGGCTAATATGTTGTAGGCGCTTGCTGCATGATCAGGATATTCTGCCACAAAAGCCTCCATGTTGGCAGCAACCGTGCCTCTTTCAGCGTCCCAGGCGGACTGGTAGGCAAATGCAGGAGACTCGTTGCCTGATTCAACGATTTCTGTCGCAGCTTGCTGCCAACCTTGGCACGACCAAAGTTGTATACAACCTTGGTCCATCTTCAACAGGCCATGCCAAAGCGCTTCGTCTGCAGAGAGGCTCATAGCACCCGCCTCGTCAAGAAGTCTCTGTTGGGAGTCTCCCGAGGCGCTTGCAAGAACAAGCTTGGCAATGCCGCAGCCTTCATCAATGAGAAGCGCGGCCTTCGACATTCCGATCGCCATCGGACGCTCGACATTGACCAAGGCCTCAAAGGCCTCGTCAGCAATCGCGGTTCCGTGAGGAGAGCAACTCGTATTGGTGAACCAGCTCGATTGAGCTTGCACTGAGAGAGCCGTGAAGGAAAGGGTTAAGAAGAAGAAAATGTGCTTCATTGTTTGATCTAGTTGTGGTGGTCTTGGGTAAATACTCCAATTAGCCATAGATTGTAAAGGTACATAATAAAAATGTCCTTTAGATTATCATAAGATAAACAATGAGACTTCATCAAAACACGTAAGTAATCAAAAAATGGGTAGAAAGCTTAGATATGCGATGGTGTGGGACATCGTGCTAACTCTAACAAAGATTGGCCCCAAAGCAGGATTTGGATAAACAGACTCGAAACCAAAGGCCCTTGGAACCTCATCACTGTCAGTGTTGGTCGCAACACCAAATAGTCTATCATCAAGCGTACTATCAATCAGCAATGGATTAATGTTACCTTGGAATTTCCGGATCAATCCGCTTCTTCTGATCTCCTTCCCCGAAATGGGGTCCACTTCTGAAGTCACGAGTGCAACAACAATTGGATTGCTTCAAAAAACTGT
>JAQBTV010000023.1 GCA_027624715.1 Pseudomonadota bacterium | reverse complement strand
CATTGTCCAAAATTCCCCACTGCTGCCTCCCGTAGGAGTCTGGACCGTGTCTCAGTTCCAGTGTGGCTGGTCGTCCTCTCAGACCAGCTACGGATCGTCGCCTTGGTAGGCCTTTACCCTACCAACAAGCTAATCCGACATCAGCCGCTCCATCAGCGTGAGGCCCAAAGGTCCCCCACTTTCCTCCTCAGAGATTATGCGGTATTAATCCGGCTTTCGCCGGGCTATCCCCCACAAATGGATACGTTCCGATGCATTACTCACCCGTTCGCCACTCGTCGCCAGACCGAAGTCCGCGTTACCGTTCGACTTGCATGTGTAAAGCATGCCGCCAGCGTTCAATCTGAGCCAGGATCAAACTCTTCAGTTCAATCCAACTGCTCTTACTCAAAAAATTCTATTAACAAGAATCCATAAGTATGAGCACTTCATATTATATTGCAAAATACTATTTTTTTGAGCAGCTAGTGCCTAAGCACTAGCACACGCATCCTAAATATCTTACAAACACAAAGCGCTCACACGCTTTAGCTATCCGATTTTTTAAAGAACAATCCGCAGTAATGTTTAGCGGAGGCGACGATTATACCGACCTAGAGAACTCGGTCAAGGGTTTATTGCAGAAATTTTTTTAATTAACTTCAATTCTTGCGAATTTACGCTTTCCTAGCTGTAATACTACCGTGTCACCACTCATAATTACTGCCGCCCTATCAGAAACTTTATCCCCGTTAACCCGCACGCCACCTTGCTGAATCGCCCTAATGGCTTCCGAGGAGCTGGCAGCGAGGCCAGACAACTTGAGCGCATTTACTACTGACAAACCCCCATCATCCGCGGTTAGAGAAAACTCATTCATCTCATCAGGGACGCCGCCTTGCCTGAATCTTGACTCAAAATCTGACAACGCGTGCACTGATGCCTCAGCATCATGAAACCGCGCTACGATTTCTTGGGAAAACGTTATTTTAATGTCACGCGGGTTTCTTCCTTCCGCCACCTCTTTCTTCCATAAGTCAACCTGTGCCAGGCTCTTGAATGAGAGCAATTCAATATAGCGCCACATTAAATCGTCGGAAATTGACATTAATTTACCAAACATATCCGAAGGCGTATCTTCGATACCAATATAGTTATTTAAGGATTTAGACATCTTATTGACACCATCCAAACCCTCTAATAAGGGCATCGTTAATATGCACTGGGGGTCTTGGCCCGCATCTCGCTGCAGCTCACGACCCACCAATAAATTGAACTTTTGATCGGTGCCACCTAACTCCACGTCAGCCTCTAAAGCGACCGAGTCATACCCCTGAACAAGCGGATATAAGAACTCATGAATCGCAATAGGTTGCCCACTCTTGTAGCGCTTTCCAAAATCATCCCGCTCCAGCATCCGAGCGACAGTATGACTTGAGGCCAAACGGATCATCTCTGAAGAAGAAAAAGCATCCATCCAGGTGGAATTGAAGGCTATCTCGGTTAAAGTTGGATCTAAGATTTTGAAAACCTGGTTTTGATAAGTTTCAGCATTAGAGGCAACTTCATCTTTAGTGAGAGGCGGGCGCGTAACATTCTTTCCGGTAGGATCACCGATCATTCCTGTGAAATCCCCGATCAAAAAAATAATGTGGTGCCCTTGATCCTGAAAATGTTTCAATTTATTAATCAAAACAGTGTGGCCAAGATGGAGATCAGGCGCAGTAGGATCAAAGCCCGCCTTAATGCGCAACTTGCCCTTTTTCCTTAATTTTTCGATTAAGGCTTCTTCAGAAATTAATTCCTCCATCCCACGCTTAATAATTTTTAACTGCTCGTCAAACACTTAAAAGCCTCATTTATAAATTTAGGTGAGTCGCCAATAGCATCGAAGTCATGATTCATTCTTAAGATAAGATCGATCGATGATACCCATTTAAGTCTGATAAAATTTGTTAACTTAAATTACAATCAAAATTAAATTGAAATACATAATATCGCACATCAAGCTGTTAACCCAGTTCGGCCACTCGTTCATTGTGATATTAACGGCCGCGCTGCTGCTGATGTTTGGATGTATCGTCGCCCTCAGCTATTCTCCTAGAGAAATTGAAAAAAGAAAAGTTACCCAACCTCTGGACATCTCAACTGTCCCTAATGGCGGGGTCAGCGAGCTAAGCAAGCTTGGCTTGTTTGTCAGAGAGGAAATCGTTGAAAGGGGGGATACCTTTTCAACAATCCTTAGCCGCCTGAGAATCGACAACCCCGAACTCTCTAAGTTCTTAACGGCATCTAAAGCTGCTAGGAAAAGATTAAAACTTAAAACGGGCGATTCAATCCGCTCTATTGGCGATCACAATGGCGCAATTACCAAGATAACTATATTGTCCCGGAATGGGAACGCCACAGATATTATTCCAGCTGGCACTGGGTTTGAAATAGCTTCAACTGAATTTGAGAATAGACAGTTATTCGGCTCAGGCATTATTCAATCCTCGCTATATAAGGCGCTTGATACAAATGGTATGTCAGACAATCTCGGCCCAGAAATAGCCGAGATACTGTCTAGCAAAATTGACTTTAATCGGGACATTAGAAGCGGGGATCAATTTTCAATATTGTACTCAGAGAACTATTTGGATAATAGTTACATCTCCTCCGGTCAAATTCAAGCCATAGAATTCATTAACCGTGGAGAAGTGCATAGGGCCTTTTTCTTTACAGCCCGCAAAACAGGTCAAAGTGGCTACTACACCGAAAACGGTGAAAATATTAAAAATTCATTTCTGAGGTCGCCCCTGAGGTTTTCTCGAGTCACATCCGGGTTTTCAACATACAGGCTACACCCCATCTTGAAAAAATGGAGGTCGCACAAGGGCGTTGACTACGGCGCACCGACAGGCACGCCAATCATGGCGGCGAGCAAAGGGACTATACGTTATCTTGGAACCAAAGGCGCTTACGGCCACTTTATCGAAATACAACACACGAGCGGTGTATCAACCCGGTATGCGCATTTATCGAAATACGCTAAAAAACTAAAGAAAGGCTCTAAAGTAGAGCAAGGGCAGATAATTGGTTACGTAGGCGCAAGTGGTTTAGCGACCGGACCACATCTGCATTATGAATTTTTAGTGCATGGAAACCAAGTAGACCCTTCTAAGACAATCGTACAGCCAGGACCTCCCATCAGTAAAAAACTTAAAAAAGATTTCGATTCACAAGTGGCCGCAGCAAAACTCCTTCTAAATCGACTAAATCGGACCGCAACAAATCAGACTAATGAGACAAACTTAATTAATTAATACTGAATTTGTTAAGCGCCGACTCGTTTGAATAAAACCTATGCGGAAAAAGAAGAACCGCATCCGCAGGTCGACGTAGCATTAGGGTTCTTAATGACAAATTGAGCCCCATCGATCCCCTCCTGATAATCAATTTCAGCGCCGACAAGGTATTGATAGCTCATCGCATCGATCACTAACTGAACCCCGTTTTTCTCAACTTGAGCATCGTCCTCGTTAATCTCTTCATCGAAGGTGAATCCGTACTGGAATCCTGAGCAACCTCCTCCAGATACAAACACCCTCAATTTTAGATCTTCGTTACCTTCTTCGATAATCAGTTCTTTGACTTTGCTTGCAGCTGATTCAGTAAAAACCAATTGTTCTGCCTTCTGGGCAACGACTTCCATAATTAATCTCCGTTTGCGTAAGACCATTCGATCCGTAATAAGGCCACGAGTTTCATATACAAAACTCTAAGAAAACATTCTTATTTTCGATCAGTGTTCCATACTATGGTACCAGACCAAGACCATTTAATCCCATCTTTTCGTCCAAACTGAACATTATGTTCATATTTTGAATTGCTTGGCCCGAAGCGCCTTTCACCAAGTTATCAAGAACGGAGATCACAACGACAGAGTTCTGATCTTCAGAGATCTGCAGACCAATCTTACAGAAATTAGAGCCTCGAACCGATCGCGTATCGGGGAACTGACCAATCGGGAGCAAATCAACGAATGGTTCGTCCTTAAAGAAAGTTTCGAATGACTTTCTAACCACGCTCGAGTCACCCCCAGTCAAATTAGCATACAACGTTGCCAATATACCTCGGTTGATCGGTAACAGATGGGGCGTAAACTTGAGCTTGACGCTCCCTTCGGTCAATCCATCCAAAACTTCGACTATTTCGGGGTGATGTCGATGCCCATCCAATCCATAGGCTTTAAAGTTTTCCCCGACTTCAGAATAGATAATACTCAACTCTTTCTTTCGACCCGCACCACTAGCTCCAGACTTCGCATCAGCAATCAACGACCCCGGATCAATAAGCCCTGATGCCAAAAGAGGCGCGAAACCCAACTCGACAGCCGTCGCATAACAACCTGGGTTCCCCACAACACGAGCAGTTTTAATTTTTTCTCTATTTAGTTCTGGTAGACCATAAACGGACTCTTCAAGAAGACGCTGGGCCCCATGCTCAGGGCCATACCACTTTTTCCACTGAGAAAGATCTTTCAACCTAAAATCAGCAGCAAGATCAATCACACGCACGCCTGCCGCCACTAACTCTTGAGCCTGCTCCATCGCAACGCCATGAGGTGTTGCAAAAAAAACAATATCACATTTGGTCAACGTCCTAAGGGTGGGTTTCTCAAAGGTTAAATCGACATGTCCCCTTAAACTCGGAAATATGTCCCCCACACTTACGCCCTCTTCGGCCCTTGACGTAATCGCTACAATGCGTGCCTCAGGATGCATGCTAAGCAACCGCATCAGCTCGACGCCTGTGTAACCGGTTCCTCCTACAATGCCCACATTCAACATAAAAAGCTCTATCGTTTATTTAAAATTTACCAATCACGCCAACTATACAACATCAACCCAATAAAAAAGGCCGCTGCAGCGGCCTTTTTTGAAAAGTACAGCATCGTATTAACGCTTTGAAAACTGCGGCCTGCGTCGTGCCTTTTTCAGACCAACTTTTTTTCGCTCCACTTCACGAGCGTCTCGCGTGATCAATCCAGCTTGTCGTAATGCTGGTTTTAGTGATGCGTCGTAATCAACTAGTGCGCGAGCAATTCCATGCCGAACTGCCCCAGCTTGGCCCGTCTCACCACCACCCGAGACGTTTACTTGTATATCAAATGTCTTTAACGAATCAGTAACCTCGAGCGGCTGCCTCACTAACATACGTCCAGTTTCTCTTGAGAAAAACTGATCTAAGGGTTTTTTATTAACTACGATATTCCCTGATCCAGCCTTAATATAGACTCGGGCTACTGCAGCTTTTCGCCTTCCGGTACCGTAATTCGCTTGGTTTGCGTAAGCCATCTACATTACCCTTTAAAGTTCAAGTGCCTGGGGCTGTTGCGCCGTATGCGGATGTTCTGCTCCCGGGTACACTTTTAGTTTTTTGATCATTGCGTATCCTAAGGGTCCTTTGGGTAACATGCCCTTAACGGCTAATTCGAGCGCGCGTCCAGGAAATTTATCTTGCATCGTTTCAAAGTTTGTTTCGTACAATCCGCCCGGATACCCACTGTGGCGATAGTACTTTTTATCTTCAGCCTTATTACCTGTAACCCTTAACTCCCCAGCGTTCACAACTACGACAAAGTCTCCGGTATCCACATGAGACGTATAGATTGGCTTATGTTTACCTCGGAGTCGCCTGGCAATTTCCGTTGCGATGCGGCCAAGAACCTTATTCTTCGCATCGACCACATACCAAGTGCGAACAACTTCACTCTCTTTTGTGCTAATAGTTTTCATTCAAAATCCGTAACTAACAGTCCAATGTTGCCAAATCATTCTGGCGAAAGGGCCGAAGTTTATAATGACCGCCATTCAGTGTCAATGATAACTCGCGAGTTTAAGCGGCAAAAGCTCTTAATTAATCTTCGCCAAGCGTCTCTCGCTGATCCGCTTTTTTTTCAAGTATCCCGGCAATAAATAATCCAATCTCAAAAAGTATCCATATCGGAAACGCGAGTAGCAATTGAGATATGACGTCAGGGGGCGTGAAAATAGCCGCGACAACAAAGGCCCCAACAATGAGATATGGCCTTGATTCTTTTAATTTTTTTATACTAACGATACCCATGCGCGCCAAAATAATGACGACTATCGGTGTCTCAAACGCAAGTCCAAAAGCAAGAAATAACATTAAAACAAAATCAAAATACTTTTGAATATCGGTATTCATTTCTACCCCCTCAGGGGTAAAGGCCGCCACAAAATGAAAGACGGTTGGAAAAACAACCAGGTAGGCGAAAAGGCATCCAACTAAAAATAGTATCGTGCTGGTAGCGATCAACGGCACGACCAAACGCTTTTCGTGGGTGTAAAGCCCTGGTGCGATGAAAGCCCAGACTTGATACAAAACTACCGGCAATGCCACTACAAACGATGCAAAAAGCGTCACTTTGATGGGCACGAAGAACGGTGCGGCGACATCAACCGCAATCATGGTCGAACCCTCGGGTAACGCCTCAATCAACGGAGCTGCCAGCAAGGAATAGATATCCCGCGCCCAATAAAATAAAATAAAAAAAACTATTAACAGAGCTACGATAGCTTTTAATAAACGATCTCTGAGCTCAATTAAATGTGAAATAAATCCTTCAGCACCACTCAAAATAGACACCTTTGCAATCGGAAATATGGCATATCGTCAAAAGGCCTCAACCGACCTCACTGTTTTTTTTGATATCTACCGATTGATCTTTCTCAAGCGACTGCGAATTATCTTGAATTGTTTCGCTAACTTTATAGCCAAAGCCTAGACCGGCCATCAAGTCGATACCGTTAGACTGCTGGTGCGCATCCTCAAGCGACTCTTTGGCGTCAACACCAGTCTCTTCTGTACGTTCAGCAGCGCCCAATTGCTCACCTGCATCAATTGCGCTTTCTGGTGCCGCAATCGGCTCAACCTTAGAACCTTGGAGATCTTCTTTTAACGCCTTCTGAACATTTTTATCAACATCCTGGACTTCGGACTCGATAAAATTGAATTGTTGCGACACGCTATCTTGAATCTCTTCTGTAGTGTCTTTCATCGATTTTTGGAGCGCCTTAAGTTCCTCTAACTGCATCTCCTTACTGATATCCGATTTTACGTCAGAGACATAACGCTGCATCCGGCCAAAAATATGTCCTAACGTTCGGGCGACCTTAGGTAACCGCTCAGGACCAATAACCACCAGCCCCACAACCGCGATCACCATGATCTCCCCGATACTAAACATACACGATCCCGCTCATCCGCTAGACAGATCGGCTACGCGTTGGATCGATCTTTAGTCTCATTCTCTATAACGATGCTCGAATCCTGCTTATCGTTCAGCTCGGCTTTCTTAGCGCCCTGTTCCTCGTTGACTTTGACGCCATCTTTAAATCCCTTAACAGCTTTCCCAAGATCCGAGCCAATATTAGCTAGTTTCTTAGTGCCGAATACCAAAACAACCACAACCAGAACTATAACCCAATGCCATATACTAAAAGATCCCATCATCATACTAACCCCTCACTCTATATCTATAACTTAACTATTCCGGTAAATCATCGGGGGCAGCGGAGCATCCCCACCTAACACGTGAACGTGCAGGTGAAATACATCTTGGCGGCCCACCTTACCCGTATTCACAATAGACCTAAACCCATTTGTTAACCCTGCTTTTGCCGCGAATAAATGCGCCATGCCCAGCATTCTACCCAGCAAACCATAATCTTCTTCGGTGACATCCGCAAGTGAACTGATGTGCTTCTTGGGAATTACGAGCAAATGCACCGGAGCTTGAGGGTTAATATCTTTAAAAACAAAGAGTTCATCATCTTCATAAAGCATATCACTGGGCACCCCACCGGAGACAATTTTACAAAAGATACAATCTTGCGTCATACCCAGAACATTTCATGAAGTTTATTTCCGACCCGCTTTTTCCTCAAGCCCTGAGATTCCTTCCCGTCGCTCTAACTCGGCTGCCAGATCCCCCATAGAAATATCATGGTAAGCCATCACAACCAAAGAATGAAACCATAAATCAGCCAGTTCTCTAACAACGTGATCCGAATCATCATCTTTAGACGCCATCATGACTTCAAGCGCCTCCTCACCGAGCTTTTTGAGCAAATGATCCTGCCCCTTTCGAAACAATTCTTCTGTATAGGATTTACCCGTCGCTAACTCCTTCCGACTGACGATTAAAGCATGGAGTCGATTAAATATCTCTAGATCATTCATTTTTTTTGTAGATCTCTTCTGCATTTTTGATCACTTCTTCGGTGATAGACCACTGATCTCGTTCCAACTTCTTAAAAAAACAACTATTTCTTCCTGTATGGCACGCAACACTACCGACTTGCTCAACCTTAAACACGAGCGAATCCCCATCACAATCTAGATAAACATCCTTAATCAGTTGGTAATGCCCGGACGATTCCCCCTTGAGCCATAGTTTAGCGCGAGAGCGCGACCAAAAACACGCCCGCCCACCACTGAGCGATTTTAAAATCGCTTCCTCATTAGCCCAAGCAACCATTAAAACTTTGCTGGAGCTCCAATCTTGAACAACCACCGTCACCAGACCATCAGCACCCCATTTAATCTCAGACACCCACTCATGACTCATAGCCGGACCTCTATCCCAGCTTGAGCCATGGCCTCTTTCACTTGTCTTACTGACATTTCACCATAATGGAAAACACTGGCTGCCAATAAGGCATCTGCGCCACCTTTAAGCACCCCTGCAACAAAGTGCTCTGCAACACCCACTCCACCACTGGCGATGATCGGAATACTCAAAGCATCAGACATCGCCCGCGTAAGATCGATATCAAAACCCTGTTTTGTGCCATCTTGATCCATACTGGTCAATAAAATTTCGCCCGCTCCAGCTTCCTGCATCCGTAAACCCCATTCTATCGCGTCTAAACCGGTTTCCTTACGCCCCCCATGAGTGTAAACCGCCCAGCCAGAATCAACCCCAGGGCGCGCCTTCGCGTCAATAGCTACAACGATACACTGTGAGCCAAAAAAACTACTCGCCTCTTTCACCAAACTCGGATTAAGCACTGCAGAAGTATTAATGCTCACCTTGTCTGCGCCAGCTTTCAATAGCCTCTGTACGTCAGCAGTTGCCCTAACGCCTCCACCAACAGTCAAAGGAATGAACACCTGTTCTGCTACGTCCTCGATGACTTTCAATATCAGCCCTCTTTCATCACTGCTAGCCGTAATATCAAGAAAGCAAAGCTCGTCTGCGCCTTGCTCATCATATCGTTGAGCGACTTCTACAGGATCGCCCGCATCCCTGAGACTTACAAAATTAACGCCCTTAACAACGCGTCCATTATTGACATCGAGGCAAGGAATGATTCTTTTTGTTAATGCCACTCGGCTGACCCATCTAAGAGATTAACTGAGGTTTGAATAACCATGCTTTAAGATCTGATTCGCTTCTTCAAAATCAAAAGCAGATTCGTATATTGCACGCCCAGTAATTGCTCCCATAACACCGTCCGCCTCCAACTCTCTAAGCCTACGAATGTCATCGATCGAGTTAATACCCCCACTAGCGATAACTGGAATATCCAAAGAGGACGCTAATTCTTTCGTGGATTCTATATTCAAGCCAGTCATCATACCGTCTCGGCCAATGTCCGTATAAATCACCGCTTCGACCCCGTAATCCTGAAATTTCTTGGCCATATCATTAACATTGTGCTCGGTCACTTTCGCCCAACCATCAACTGCCACCTTTCCATCCTTGCCATCAAGCCCGACGATAATATGCCGCGGAAACGCCAAGCAAGCCTCCTGCAGAAATCCGGGCTTACGAATCGCAGCAGTTCCAATAACCACGAACGATACTCCCCGATCCAAATAACGCTCTATCGTTTCAAGATCTCGTATGCCACCCCCGACCTGAACAGGAACAGTGCCTCCAATTGCATCCACAATTTCACTTATTACTTGCTCATTCTCCGGCCTTCCCTCAAACGCTCCGTTTAAGTCCACGAGGTGAAGTCGTTGCGCACCTAATTGTTGCCAATGCTTAGCCATAGCCAGTGGGTCCTCAGAGAAAACCGTGGCATCCTCCATCAAACCCTGCCGAAGACGAACGCAATGTCCGTCCTTAAGATCAATCGCTGGAATCAAAATCATAGAATTTAATTAAGTTTTAAATTGTCCAAAACTACCAAATAGAATGAATAATACTAGCAAGTCCAATGGCCATCCCAATTCAAGAA
>JAQBTV010000022.1 GCA_027624715.1 Pseudomonadota bacterium | reverse complement strand
TTGTTCAAAAATTTCTTTTTGCATGTAATGTTTGAACTGACCTAATTCGACCTGGTCAGCGGAAAGGTCACTTTCGTAAACTGTACGTTTAACAACGGCTCCTACGGCATCAAAAAATATTGGCCCATTGATGGTAATTTCTGCGAGGTCTCCGTCTTCCATGAAGATCATTTTTTTGGTGCGGTTTAAAAGGGCAGAAGCGTCACTCGCGCAGTAAAATTCGTCATCACCCAAGCCAACTAATAATGGAGCCCCTCGTCGCGCGAGAATAATCCGGTCTTTAGATTGTTCGTTAATAATTGCTAATGCGAAGGCGCCCACCAAGTCTGCAACTGCGCAGCGTACTGCGGAGAGTAGATTCGGGGTGCTTTGAATATATTTGTGTATCAGGTGAGCGATGACTTCACTGTCTGTATCGGACGTGAATTTATAACCTTCTTTCATCAGCGATTGCTTGAGCAATTCATGATTTTCAATGATGCCATTGTGCACGAGCGCGATACCATCGCGACTGATGTGTGGGTGTGCATTTCGTTCTATAGGGGCGCCATGTGTAGCCCAGCGGGTGTGGGCTATACCCAGGCTCGACCGCATGTTGAGAGACTTCACTTTACTGGAAAGCTCGCTCACGCGACCGGCATTTCGGATCCGTTCCAACTTATCATTAATGACTGCTAGTCCCGCCGAGTCGTAGCCACGATATTCGAGTTTCAGTAGCCCATCAATTAAAAAGGGAACTATATCTTTAGTTGAGACGGCACCGACGATTCCACACATCTTGATGTTTTACCTTGCAGTTATTATGATTTTTATTTTGTTGACTTTGTTTTTGTTGGTCGCTTCCAATCTGCAATGAACGTTTGTTTCACTCGAGATAAAGCTAGACCTCCGGGCGGCACATCCTTAGTGATCGTACTTCCTGCGGCAACGGTGCTTCCAGCTCCGATGGTGACTGGCGCGATGAGTTGGGTGTCAGAGCCAATGAATACGTTATCTTCTAGAGTGGTTTGGTGTTTGTTTGCGCCATCATAATTACAAGTGATGGTTCCCGCGCCAACGTTAACGGATGATCCAATTTTGGCATCTCCAAGATATGCAAGATGGTTTGCTTTTGATCCAGCGCCAATTGTGACTGCTTTTACTTCCACGAAGTTACCAATTTTTACCTGAGTTTGCGACTCTGTACCGGGACGAATTCTCGCGTAAGGACCAATTTCATTTTGGCTACCAATTAACCCACCTTCAATATGTGAGAAGGCCCTTATCGTGGTGCCATCTTTAATTACAGAGTCTTTAATGATTACGTTAGCCTCAATCGTGACATTTTTTCCTAGGTGTACCTCGCCTTCAAACACGCAACCGACATCAATGGACACATCAGTATCACACGCGAGCGTTCCGCGTATGTCAATGCGTCTTGGGTCTGAAATTGTTACCCCTGATTCCATGAGCTCATGAGCGAGCTCAAGTTGGTAACGTCGTTCCAGTTCGGCTAATTGTCGTTTGCTATTCACACCGTTTGCTTCGAAATCTAAGGATGGCTGTACCGTCTCTACAGATGCGCGCGCACGTGAGGCGAACTCAATGAGGTCGGTTAGGTAGTACTCCCCTTTTGCATTACTGTTTTTGAGGGTACTCAGAAATTTTTTAAGTAGTTCTGTGTTAACACAAAAAATGCCAGTATTAATTTCTAGAACCAATTTTTCATTTGGGTTGGCATCTTTTTCTTCGACGATCTTTGAGGGTCGCCCAGCCGCAGTTCGAAGTATGCGACCATAGCCCGTGGGATCGTCAACTATTTGTGTCAGTACGACAACGTCTGCATCACATTGTGTTAGCTGCTGGATCGATTCTTCTCGAACGCAGGGCACATCACCCATCAATATGAGAGTTTTTGACGAGGTTAGGTGGTCGATCGCTTGTGCGACTGCGTGTCCCGTGCCAAGTTGCTGTTTTTGCGATACAAATGTCACCAGGGTCGTCGCATAGTGTTCGCGGATGGCGGCTTCCTCATGCCCCACGACGATGATGACTTGCGTAGGGTTTATTTTTTTTGCTGTCTCGATGACATGGTCTAAGAGGGGCTTTCCGGCGAGCCGGTGCATCACTTTTGGTTTTGTCGAATTCATTCGAGTGCCTTTGCCTGCAGCAAGAATGACAACGTCAATATTTTTCATAGATCTATATGAGTTGGTGTGTGCGGCTGATTATGGCATAGGAGGTTTAATTTTGGCGTCAACCGGCTCTGATTCGGTATTCATTGCGTGTCGTATAAAGATTCGACAAGATGTTCGAGTGTCTCTGGATTTTTCGTCAACGTGCCACTATTCATAATGATAACAATAGAAAGTGTTCGGCCGTTAGATAAATGAAGATACCCAGCAATAGAACGCACGTCTTCTAGAGAGCCTGTTTTGAGATGGGCTCTGGCATTCACTATGCTATGGGTAAAACGAGTTTCCAGTGTGCCGTCAACGCCGGGAATAGAAAAAGACGAGACGAATTCTGGCATGGATGCGTCAATCCATGCAGCATTCAAAATTTCTGATATTAATGAGGCGGAGACTCGCGCGCTCCGAGATAACCCTGACCCATTGTCAATAAAGAATCCTTCGGTGTTAAATCCGCGTTTTATTGCCCAGTCGTTGATGATTGAGCGTGATGCCGCAATATCGGAGGCCGTATTCGGTTGTAGTGATAACGTTAGAAAAATATTACGAGCGGCCACATTACTGCTCCATTTGTTTGTCAAGCGAAGGGCCGAGGCCAGCGGTTCGGACTGTATGCTCAGGAGCTCCTGAGCCGATTCTGGTGTCGTTTTGTCAAGAATCTGTCCGTTTATCACTCCCCCAAGTGCTGTCCACTCAGTCAGAAATATGTTTTCAAAATAAACCGAAGGAGCCAGAAAATTATATTGACGCTGTTTTATACCGCATGAGGCAGGGTATGCGCCTTGGAAAACGATTTGGCCTTGCATGATTACGGGCTTCTTGGGCCACTTTGTGCAGGGTTGATCTACTAATTTAAGTTCATTAATGATGTTGATATTCGATGGTGAACTGATGAGATCCACTGTTTTCGTTTCTTGATTTGGAATAAAACGGACATCAAAAACATTTGCATTAATTAGTAGGGCGTCAGGTCCCGCGTTGTAAGGCCTCCATGGCTCATTATCAAATAGACTGGGATCGTGTCTTTCAGTGGGAAAAATCGAACGATCGACGTAGACATTCCCATTAATGGAGTGAATCCCGAGATCATAAATGTTTTTTAAAAGTGATTTAAATCGCATCAGATCAAGAGTGGGATCGCCCCCACCACGAAAATATAGATCACCAGTCAGTGATTTGCCTTGGAGTGCCCCGTCTATCAATATTTCGGTTTTCCATCGAAACCCTACCCCAAGAAGATCTATGGCTGCTTTCGTGGTCACTAACTTCATGACGGAAGCGGGATTAAGCGGCGCATCTTGATTTCCCGCAAATACCGTCTCACCCCGCGCGATGTCATCGATCCGGACTCCGAATTCACTGGGATATTCTGTTACGAGCTTTTTGAGCTGTTCTTTGAGCGTTTCAGGAAGGTTTAGTGGTTCCCCAAATGAGGGTTGGGGTATGACAAGTGCGAGAATGAGTAGAAATCGATTCATAACCTTAACAATATTCACCGGGCCATCATCGCACGTTAAATAGGAGGTGGCTACTATGTTATTATTGGTTTTTTTGATTAGTGAGTACACACTTATTTTGATAATTGTTCATTTAATACCATCAATATTAGCAATATTACTAGTCTACCACTTGAAAAGTGACAATCTGATCCCATATCATTAGCACTCACAGATGCCGAGTGCTAATAAGATTCGCAGTTGAAAGATTTTTCTAATTGCACATTGGTATTGGGCAAATTGGAGTACTTTTAATAATAAACATAAGTTTTTAGGAGACACAACATATGAAAATTCGCCCTCTGCACGATCGAGTGATCGTCAAGCGACTGGAAGAAGAACGCACAACTGCTTCGGGTATTGTTATTCCTGATTCTGCCGCTGAGAAGCCAGATACCGGTGAAGTAATTGCAGTCGGTACCGGCAAAGTTCTTGATGATGGCAAGATTAGAGCGTTAGACGTCAAACCTGGCAACAAGATTATATTCGGTAAATACTCGGGTCAAACCGTTAAAGTCGATGGTGAAGAGCTTCTCGTCATGCGCGAGGAAGACATCATGGGCGTCCTCGAATAAGACCCTCGTCCTAATTCACATCGAATCATTAAAAGTTTTAAGGAGTTAAATCATGGCAGCTAAAGAAGTAAAGTTTCACGACGCCGCTCGAGCAAAAATTGTTGCTGGAGTGAATGTGTTAGCGGATGCAGTTAAAGTTACCTTAGGCCCTAAAGGGCGCAACGTTGTGCTCGAGCGTTCGTTCGGCGCGCCAACGATTACAAAGGATGGTGTTTCCGTAGCGAAAGAAATTGAGCTCAAAGATAGGTTTGAAAATATGGGCGCTCAGATGGTGAGGGAAGTTGCATCAAAAACGTCTGACGTTGCGGGTGATGGAACCACGACAGCAACCGTCCTTGCTCAATCTATCGTTCAAGAAGGTATGAAATTCGTCGCGGCAGGCATGAATCCTATGGATCTTAAAAGAGGGATTGATAAAGCTGTTACGGCTGTTGTCGCAGAGCTTAAGAAAAACTCTAAGCCTTGCACCACCAGTAAAGAAATTGCGCAGGTTGGCGCTATTTCTGCCAATGCGGACTCAGAAATTGGTCAGATTATTGCTGATGCAATGGATAAGGTGGGCAAAGAGGGCGTGATTACTGTTGAAGATGGGTCGGGTCTCGAAAGTGAGCTTGAGGTCGTTGAGGGTATGCAGTTTGACCGTGGTTACCTGTCTCCTTATTTCGTGAACAATGCGGATAAGCAGATGGTTAACTTAGACAACCCATACGTTTTGCTACACGATAAGAAAGTCTCAAATATTCGAGAGTTGCTTCCAGTTTTGGAGCAAGTGTCCAAGTCGGGTCGGCCACTACTGATTGTCGCTGAGGATGTTGAGGGCGAAGCGCTTGCAACACTTGTAGTAAATAACATTCGTGGCATCTTGAAAGTGGCAGCTGTTAAGGCGCCAGGCTTTGGTGATCGTCGTAAGGCGATGCTTGAAGACATTGCAATTCTTACTGGTGGCACCGTTATTGCCGAAGAGGTTGGTTTAAGTCTTGAGAAAGTAACGCTTGAAAATTTGGGCCAAGCTAAGAAAATTGAGATCGGCAAAGAGGAAACCACAATCATTGACGGCGCTGGACAGGCGGCTGCTATTGAAGGGCGCGTTAAAGCCATTCGAAGTCAAATTGAGGAGTCCTCAAGTGACTACGATCGTGAGAAGCTACAAGAGCGCGTGGCCAAGCTTGCAGGTGGAGTCGCGCTCATTAAGGTTGGCGCAGCGACTGAAGTGGAAATGAAGGAGAAAAAAGCGCGTGTTGAAGACGCACTGCACGCTACACGTGCCGCGGTTGAAGAGGGTATTGTTGCTGGTGGTGGTACTGCGTATGTTCGAGCTCGAAAGGCTGTAGATCAGCTTAAGGGTGACAATTCTGATCAAGACGCAGGTATTCGTATCGTGGTTCGCGCTCTAGAAGAGCCTCTTCGAACGATTGTTAGCAATGCTGGTGATGAGGCGTCTGTTGTCCTTAATAAGGTCTTAGAGGCTAAAGGCAACATTGGGTACAACGCAGCTACCGGGGTATACGGCGATATGTTTGAGATGGGCGTGCTGGATCCGACCAAAGTAACTCGTACTGCGCTTCAAAATGCTGCTTCGGTGGCTGCTTTGATCCTAACTACGGATGCTATGGTTGCTGAAGCCCCTAAGGAAAATGCTGGTGGTATGCCAGATATGGGCGGTATGGGTGGTATGGGTGGTATGGGTGGCATGATGTAAGTCATCGGTAGTATAGCTCCAACGAAAACGCCTGATTTTATATCGGGCGTTTTTTTTGCCCTTACTTTAAGATGAGCGCATTGTAGTTAGGGTGTTAATATCTTCTAGGGTTATAAATATAAAAAATATGACGTTGTTACAAATATAGGGGGGGGATATGGAAAGCAGTCAAGACTATTGGCGAGCAAATGTGAGCACTATTTTGAAATGTCTAGCGGTATGGTTTGTCTGTTCTTACTTGTTCGGGATTATTCTTGTTGATCAACTTAACGCCATTTCAATTGGTGGCTACCCGTTAGGTTTTTGGTTCGCGCAACAAGGATCGATTTACGTCTTTCTAATTTTAATCTTCTACTACGTTAAACACATGAATCGTTTGGATCGTGAATTTGATGTAGACGAACAATAAGGAGGCTGATGTGGATCTCAATACTGTTACTTGGCTTGTTGTCGGAGCCACCTTTGTGTTGTATATCTTAATCGCGATTGCGACTCGAGCAAATAATACCAGTGACTTCTATGTGGCGGGAAAGGGTGTTAATCCGGTACTAAATGGCATGGCGACGGCGGCTGATTGGATGTCTGCTGCATCATTTATTTCAATGGCTGGGCTGATTGCCTTTAACGGCTATGACGCCTCTGTTTATTTGATGGGTTGGACGGGTGGGTATGTGCTCCTCGCACTGCTTCTCGCGCCGTATCTAAGGAAATTCGGGAAGTTTACCGTGCCAGAGTTTATTGGCGATCGTTATTACTCAAAGGCGGCGCGCATTGTTGCGGTCATTTGTTTGATCTTAACGTCGCTGACTTATGTGATTGGTCAGATGAAGGGTGTAGGTGTTGTTTTTTCTCGATTCTTAGAAGTGGATTACACCGTTGGTTTAATGGCTGGCATGGCAATCGTATTTTTCTATGCAGTGCTGGGCGGCATGAAAGGGATTACGTACACCCAAATTGCTCAATATGTTGTCCTTATATTTGCGTACACGGTACCCGCAGTCTTTATTTCGCTACAGATTACGGGTAACCCGATTCCTCAGTTAGGCCTTGGTGGTTCAGTCGCGGACGGTACTCCACTACTTGCGAAACTTGATCAAGTGTTAGCGGAGATCGGATTTGCTGAATACACAATCCAAAAAGGAACGTCGCTTAATATGATTGCGTTGACGTTGTCATTGATGATCGGAACTGCGGGATTACCACATGTGCTCGTTCGTTTCTTTACGGTGCCAAAAGTTAAAGATGCACGCTCTTCCGCAGGATGGGCCTTAGTGTTTATTGCGATTCTATATACAACCGCTCCGGCAATAGGCGCGATGGCATTCTTTAATCTCATCAATACCATTCAGCCGGGCGAAACTGGGAAGCCAGAAAGTAATCTGATCTATGAGGAGCGCCCAGAATGGTTTAAAAAATGGGAGAAGACTGGCCTGCTGCAGTTCGAAGACAAGAATGGGGATGGTCGTATTCAGTATTACAACGATAAAAACGCAGATTTCGCGGAAACTGCCAAGGAGTATGGCTGGAATGGTAATGAGTTAGTTAATATTGACAAAGATATCATGGTTCTGGCAAACCCAGAAATTGCCAATCTACCCAACTGGGTGGTGGCTTTAGTGGTTGCTGGTGGTCTCGCGGCGGCTTTGTCTACTGCTGCTGGTTTGCTCTTAGCAATTTCCTCCTCGATTTCCCATGATCTTATGAAGGGGGTGTTCGCCCCTGACATATCCGAAAAAACTGAGTTGATGGCAGCTCGAATTTCTATGGCTGTTGCAATTGGGGTGGCAGCCTACCTTGGGCTACATCCGCCAGGGTTTGCGGCTGAGGTCGTTGCTTTAGCTTTTGGTCTGGCGGCTGCATCGATATTTCCAGCGTTAATGATGGGCATCTTTAGTAAACGCATGAATAGCCAAGGGGCGATTGTGGGTATGGTTGTCGGTCTGTTAAGTACGTTGATATACATTTTTGTATTTAAGGGATGGTTCTTTATCCCAGGAACAAACAACCTACCTAACATTCCTGATAATTGGCTGTTTGGAATTCAGCCGGAAGCCTTTGGTGCGGTTGGAGCGTTACTTAATTTTGGTTCGGCCTGGCTTATTTCTAAGGTTACTGCTCCTCCTCCGGCGCACATTCAAGCTCTGGTTAATGATATACGTGTGCCCCGTGGTGCTGGGGTCGCATCCGGGCACTAAAGCTAGTTGAGCTCGGTCAAATGGGGGCGGCTTTATGTCGTCCCCTAATTTGGTCCTTTGTATATGAGTGTTAACAGTCTTTTTGGCGAAAATTTAATTTTGATGTAAACTCCGTTGCTCCGCATTGGTCGCAAGTGGTACGAATGTTGCTCGCCAACGGGTGATGGCCCGGTAGCTCAGTCGGTAGAGCAGAGGATTGAAAATCCTTGTGTCGGTGGTTCAATTCCGCCCCGGGCCACCATATATACACCGTAGTCGAAAGACTGCGGTGTTTTGTTTTGTGCTTGTACAAAATTTTGCTCTTTGCGTGCGCAAAAATAATTTACGCTCTCCGCACTTTAGCAACACGCTGCCCTACTTTGCGTAATGACACTCGCAAAGCATCTACGACTACGCACAGCACACAAACTCTTTACATTTAGCAACGGCTATCAACCGCCCAGTTTGAATGGCACATTTAGAAGATTGATGCGTGATAGTGGGTTAGAAAAGAACGGAGAGGGACAGACACGCACTTTATATTCGTTGCGACACACTTATGCTACATTCGACCTTATAGAAAACAAAACGGATTTACACACGCTGGCGAAGCAGATGGGCAATAGTGCCGCAATGATTGAGCGACACTACAGCAAGCTCACAGCAACAATGGCGGCTGATAGATTGTCATAGCTATTGAAATTATTTCATCTATGATTCGAAAATAGAGGAATAGAAATGACTCAAAATAAAAAATCCTTGATAGATTTGGAAGACTGGGTGTTAAAAATACTCGCTGACCCTATTACTAAGAAACCCACCCTACTTGATAATTTCAAGCATATAAATGGAATTATCGACGCAAGAGTTTTTTTAAAAAATACATACGGCTATAGCGATTGGGAAGTGGGTCAAGAAGTTTACGAACGATGGGAGGCGAGCGGCGAAGGTTACAACAATCAAGTGAATGCCTATAAGAAAGAAATCGAATACGATCGTCCCATTTATGAACACTACAAGATGGATGGCGACATTCTTGATGTCGGCGGCCTCACGGGGATGGTTCGAGAATTTTTGAGTGAAGATTGTAGATTTGTTTCAGTCGACCCTTATCTTGAGGCAGTTTTCAAAATCCCCCATGCCAGAAAAGAAGCCTATAAATGCCTGTCAAAACGATTAAATTTTATCGGTGCTTTAGCAGAGTTTCTTCCCTTTCAATCAGACAGCTTTGACTATGTACACATGCGGTCAATGTTAGATCACGTTCAAGTCCCCGATTTAGCGCTGAAAGAGGCAAATCGAGTCTTAAAATTGAACGGAGGACTTATAGTGGGGCTATACGTGGAGGGAGGTAAAAGTGGTCGTAAACCTTTTATTAGGTGGGCAAAGGACATGATTAAAGAAGTGCTCTACTTAATCGGTATCGAAAAATACAAAGATTTTCATACTTGGCACCCGACCTACATAAATCTCTTAAAGTTGATTACTGACAATGGGTTTGAAGTAAAAGAAAGTTACTGGCAACCTTTTTGGAAGGATCAAGTGGTTTACGTATTTGCGACCAAGCAAGTGCCTGAACAAACTTGACAATAGACCAAACGTCACGACGCGTGGCGAACATTGGCATTGCTAATCACGATTAGAAGAAATCCGAAAGAAGCTACAGCAAGCAAAACAGGAACAAAACGCTGTTGTCGTATCGCAACTATCTCCAACTGAAAAAAAGCGTAGATTAAAAAGACTATCGGCGGGAAAATATGAGGAACAGCCTTACAACAAATTACCAATCGATTCAGCCGCTTCTTCTAAGCGCGCACTTAGCTTTGACAATACTACATCTGGGTCCAATGGTGGCTCGTAAGGGCTATTAATTCCAGTCATATTGGGGATTTGCCCGCTTCTGGCCTTCTTGTGTCGAAGATAACCATGAAAAATTCCTTAAAAAATGAAGTAGTTTTCAGCAAAGACCTAAAAGTACTATAAATTTATTTTATACAGCTTGTGCGCAGAGTTGAACATGGTACACTGCGTTCATCTGATGAACGATAATGTTCATTTTAGGCTTGTTATCGTGATAAAGCCTCTGTCAGACTACCAAGCGCGCTTGCTGATCGTGCAACAGCGCGGCGGTAGCGTGCCTAAATCACCTTGAACCCCTTACCTCAACCTTCGAAATTGGCTGGTTTCCAAGCAGAAATCCAGTTTGAAGTGCTGCGGCGTTTAGAGCAAACACCGGCGGTGAGTCAGCGCGCCTTAGCCCAGCAGTTGGGCATCAGTCTGGGTAGCATCAATTACTGCTTCCAAGCCCTGGTGCAAAAGGGTTTGGTCAAAATGCAAAATTTCAGCCAGCACAAGAACAAGCTGCGCTATATTTATATCCTGACGCCAGCCGGGGTGGTTGAGAAGTCGAAGCTGACGGCAGAGTTTTTCAGGCGGAAGGTGGCTGAGTATGAAAAGCTTCAGGCCGAAATCGAGGTGCTGAAAATCGAGATTAATTCTGTTGAGGGTGACGCTCTTTGAAAATTGCCATCGCCGGCACCGATTACGTTGGCCTGTCGAGCGGCGTGTTGCTGGCGTAGCAAAACGAAGTGGTTTGCGTGGACATGGTACCTGGAAAATTGGCGATGCTGAATCGCCAGAAATCGCCGATCGAGGATGCCGACATCGAGGATTTGCTCAAGCGCAGGCCAAGCGTGGTGAGCGTTTACCGGCTCATTATGAAGTCTTGTTCGGACAACTTCCGTGTTTCTAGCATCCAGGGCTTTATCAAGCGCGACAAGGCAAGGGCATCGAAGTCATTGTCTATGAGTCTATGTTGAAGGAAGCAGAGTTTTACAACTCGCCCATGGAAAACGACTTGGCCCGGCTCAAGCTCGAGGCCGACCTGGTCATTGCTAATCGCCATACGCCAGCGCTTGCCGATGTCGAATGTGAGGGTTCACACGCGATCTATTTGGGGCGAACTGGTGAGTAGGCTGTTGATTACGGGCGGAACTGGCTATATCGGTAGCCATGCGGCTCTTGTGCTGTCTAAGCTTGGTCATCAAGTTGTCCTCTATGACAACTTATCAAACAGCAGCGAATCCGTGTTGATAAAGCTCGCGCAGATCACCCAGCAACAAATACCTTTCGTTAAAGGCGATGTGTGCGATAACAACTTGCTTGCAACTACGCTTGAGTCCCATAGGATTGATGCCGTTATTCACTTTGCGGGGTTGAAAGCTGTGGGGGAGTCTGTTGGAAAACCCGTTGACTATTACGTCAACAATGTCCAGGGTACGATCAGTTTGCTTCAAGCCATGCAGGCGCAAAGCGTCAAGACACTTATCTTTAGCAGCAGTGCGACCGTTTACGGCCAACCCAAGTATTTACCTCTAGACGAGAACCATCCAACCAGTGCCATCAATCCGTATGGCCGAAGCAAGCTTCAAATTGAAGAAATGTTGAACGATGTTGCAGTATCAGACGCCGGGTGGCGGATTGCCTGCCTTCGTTATTTCAATCCCGTAGGCGCGCATGAAAGTGGGCTTATTGGCGAGAATCCTCACGGGGCGCCCAACAACCTCATGCCGTTCATCACTCAGGTGGCCGCAGGTCAGCGGCCTGCATTGAGCGTTTTTGGCAATGATTACCCCACACCTGATGGAACTGGTGTGAGGGACTACATCCATGTCATGGACTTGGCAGAGGGGCATGCAGCTGCATTGAATTTTTTAGTGCAAACCGCTGGGTGGTATGCGATTAACCTTGGCACTGGGAAGGGATACAGCGTGCTCGACATGATCCAGG
This sequence comes from Pseudomonadota bacterium, assembly GCA_027624715.1. NCBI lineage: Bacteria > Pseudomonadati > Pseudomonadota > Pseudomonadota bacterium. The sequence goes on along the minus strand of JAQBTV010000022.1, from coordinate 892 downwards.
CGTTTGAAAAAGCATCCAAACGAACTGTGCCTTATAAAGTAGTCGCGCGTCGCGCAGGCGATGTAGCAGAGTGCTATACCAATACTCAAAAAGCTGCTGAGCTATTGAGTTGGAAACCAAAACGCGGCTTGGAAGATATGTGCGAAAGTACATGGCGTTTCCAACAAGAGGCCTTGATGTACGGGGCCGTCTCATGACAAACTTGATCAAGGCACAGCCCGTTATTTTGTGTGGTGGCTCAGGTACCCGTCTGTGGCCGCTCTCTCGTGCGGGATTTCCAAAGCAATTTCTCTCGCTTACTGGCAATGAGAGTATGTTTCAACAAGCCGCACTGAGACTCACTGCACTTGGTGTGACCGATATTGAAGTTGCCAAACCCATCATCGTCACCGGCGAAGAGTATCGATTTCTTGCAGCAGAGCAATTGCGTGAAATTGGCATCGACTTCGGCACTGCTTTATTGGAGCCGGTAGGGCGCAACACAGCGCCTGCATTGACGCTGGCTGCCTTAGCAGCGTACGCAAATGATGAAGACCCTGTCCTTGTCGTCACTCCAGCTGATCAAACCGTAACCCACTCTGAGGCCTTTGCTGATGTCATGCGTCAGGCAATTCGACTGGCCGCAGAAGGTTTAATCGTGATACTTGGCATCACGCCGAACACGCCAGAAACTGGTTACGGTTATATCCAAGCCCATGCCAATTCAGACCAATCGCCGATGACGGTGAGACGCTTTGTTGAAAAGCCCAAGGCCGCTACCGCACAGCAATATCTTGACGAAGGCGGTTATTATTGGAATGCAGGTATGTTTGTGCTTCGGGCGTCTGTGTGGTTACAAGCACTACAAGCGTTTAGACCAGACATACTTAACGCTACCACTCAGTCTTGGAAC
>JAQBTV010000021.1 GCA_027624715.1 Pseudomonadota bacterium | reverse complement strand
GCTCTCGACGAACGAAATTGACGCATCTGGGCAAACGGTCTTAGCATTGCTTGCCGCAACTTCAAGAGCCCTAACCGAAATATCTGTAGCAATAATTTCAATGTCTGGTAAATGAGCGGCTAACGAAATTGCAATTGCCCCCGATCCCGTCCCAAGCTCTAAAACCGTCTTCAGGTTATGCCTTTGAATTTTTTCAATTGCCAGATCTACAAGAAGCTCTGTTTCAGGCCTTGGCGTTAGTACGCACTCATTCACTTTAAACGGCAATCCGTAAAACTCTTTATACCCTAAAATATACGCGATCGGCTTGCCTTGAAGTCGATCTTGGAGCAGGCTTTTATATTTTTTGACCTTCGTTGGCTCCAACATACAGCTGGGCTCTTTGATCAATTCCAATGGAGCTAAGCCATTCGCGTGAGCAAATAAGATTTTTAGTTCACCAATAGCTTCTGATCTAGATATGCCAGCAGTTTGAGCTAAGCTCGCGATATCCGACTCCAGTGAATCAGTTTTTGTCATGGCTCGTTTTTTAATGTTTTCGCTATTCCGATGCAATCGCTAGTAATTCAGCTTGATGCTCCGAGAGTAGATTGCCAACGACTTCGTCTAACTCTCCCTCCATAATCTGAGCAAGCTTGTATAACGTCAAATTAATCCTGTGTTCGGTCAATCGACCTTGTGGGAAATTATAAGTCCTAATTCTTTCCGACCTGTCGCCGCTACCGATCAGTGTCTTCCGAGTCGCCGCCTCTTTAGCTTGGTGCTCTTGTACCTGTAGCGCATTCAACCTGGCAGCTAACACTGATAATGCTTGAGCCTTATTCTTATGTTGCGAGCGGTCATCCTGACACTCCACAACCAAACCAGTGGGAAGATGAGTAATACGTATCGCAGAATCCGTTTTATTAATATGCTGACCGCCCGCCCCTGAAGCCCGGTACGTATCAATCCGTATTTCACTCGGGTTAATCTCAATATCTTTCAATTGATCCGCCTCTGGCAAAACTGCCACCGTGCAGGCACTTGTATGAACCCGACCCTGTGTTTCAGTTTCTGGGACTCGCTGCACTCGATGGCCTCCAGACTCAAATTTTAGTTGGGCGTAAACGCTGTCACCGCTAATCTTAACGACGACTTCTTTATAACCACCAAGATCAGATTCGTTATGCGAAACTATCTCAGCCGACCATCGATTCTTTTCAGCGTATTTCAAGTACATTCTAAGCAAATCATTCGCAAAAAGAGCAGACTCATCGCCTCCAGTACCTGCCCGTATCTCCAAAAATACATTTCGGCTATCATTGGGATCTTTAGGTAATAAGGCTTTTTTCAAAATACTCTCTAGATTGGATTTTTTCTCTTTTCCCTCATGAATCTCAATTTTGGCGAGCTCATTCATTTCCGGATCATTAAGTAACTCCTTAGCCATTAAGATATTCTGATCAGCCTTTAAATACTCTCGATAACTCAAAACGATCCGCTCAAGCTCAGCATGCTCGCGTGTCCATCCAGTGAATACATCCATATCCAGAGTCGCAGTCTCAGAACTCATCAACACATTGAGCTCCTCGTGCCTTAAGGATAATTTTTCTAGCTTGTCTAGTAGCGACTGTTTCATTTAATCTTTATCTAGCCCATACAATTTCTCTAAGGCCTCGCCGAGATCCACTTTCAAGTCAGACGACTCATCATTAAGTACACGACTAGGGTGGTGCATAAATTTATTCGTGATTGCTCTCGACAAACTCGTTAAAACCGTTTCTGGCGCCTCTCCTTTAGCGATTAACAAAAGCGCCTTATTTAACTCGCCCTCCATAATCGATTCACCATGCTTTCGAAATTTCTTGATCACTGGTACGATTTTTTCTCTAGCAACCTGCGATTTAAATTGAATCAATCGTTCCTGTATTATTTTCTCCGCATGTTGTGCAGCTTCCTCACGATTTTTCACACCATCTTTAACAATCTCACCAAGATCATCTACTGTATAAAGAAATACATCTTCTAAATCAGACGCCTCAAGCTCAATATCGCGAGGCACCGCTAAATCAATAAGGAGAATTGGTTTATGACGTCTCGTCTCAATCGCTTTTTCTATCGCTTTCTTGCCAACAATAGGTATTGGGCTACCAGTACACGAAACAACAATGTCGAATTCACCTAATTTATGAAAAACGTCGCCTAAAGGGAAAAAATTTCCTTTAAACGTACATGCGAGATCTTTTGCACGACTCAAAGTTCGATTTGCGAATGAAATACCTTGAACATCAAGAGACGCAAAATATTCGGCACAAATACGGCTCATCTCTCCCGCTCCGATAAACAAAACATTTGAATGAGAGAGAGATCCAAAGATGCGTTCGCCAACCTTAGCAGATGCGGCCGCAAGAGAAACTGAGTGCGCCCCGACATTAGTTTCAGTTCTAATATGTTTGGCGACCGAGAAACTAACGTCGAATAACCGTCTTAGCTTGGGTCCAAGCGTACCGGCCGACTCTGCTTCTCGCACTGAATTTTTTAATTGTCCAAGAATCTGTGTCTCACCTAGAACCATCGAGTCAAGACCGGCCGCGACACGAAAAGCATGCTGGACAACCAATTCATCCTGATATTTATAAAGAACGGGGATAATATTCTTGTCGCTAACACCACGAAAATCTATAAACCATCTAAGGATTGCATCCAAGTTAGCAGCGACGCTATATATCTCTGTCCGATTGCAAGTAGACAAAATCACAGATTCACTAACCCCCTGTACCTTTTGTAGGCTCTTCAAGGCAAGGTCTATTTCATGATCACCGATGGCTAATGCCGCTCTAAGATCGAGCGGACAGGTATCATGGTTAAACCCCACAGAAAAGTAATTTTTTTCCTGATCTGACAATTGGGATTAGCGTTTATACTTAATATGCGCGCGAAAATTTACACTCCTTGTTAGGCCAAGGAGAATAAATATCTACCAAGACTTAAGATGATAGTCGCTAACGACGTTGATTGATTATCCATTTAGCTCACGGAATCTTTACAAAATACTCACATTGCGGACGTGAAAGACGTAAAAAAATCCAACACCAGTATACATTGGCCCACTATATCCGTTTGACTGCACTAACCGGCACGGAGAGCATCACCGGCTTATTGAGAAGATCAAAAAGCAATATGACCCTTCTGTCTCCTTCGGGCTCTTGGTAGACCGCTTGAATATTTCGGAAAGCACCGTGAGAAAACACAACATTGTCTCCTTGTTCGTATGCCTTCACTGGGTTTACGGATAACACCTTCTCAAAATCTAACATTTGTTTAAACGTTTTTTCATCTAGCTCGGCAAACTTACCTCCAAACTTTAATACCTTTGACACACCCCTTGTATTTCGCACCGCATGCGAAACCTTTTGAAAAAGCTCAAGATCATTTCGAACAAAAATATATCTCGGAAAAAGAGGCTCAAAGCCTACCGATATGGCTCCACTCCTTATTTTCTCAATCGGTCTCAAAGGAAATAAAGCGTCAAGACCCAAGAACTTAAGATTTTCTTGCGCCCTAAGCTCCTGTCGCGGTTTAGTATAGATAACCAACCAAGACAAATTAAGTCCTTTCTATTATGACATGACCAACATGCATGTAAGTTAAATCTAACCACGATTTAAAACGACTGACAAGCTAACAGCTTAAGTGTAACACGTGTATTTCACAAGGTCCTTCCTTGGCTAGCGGATACTCCACGAACTTTCTTTAGCTAATACGCAGAAAGACTCTCACTTTCAAACTTAACTCGGTGCGAACGTAAACATCCGGCGGGTGGCCGAAGCGGCCAAGCTGATGACAGATACTGGCCTGATCGTGATGACTGCCTTCATAAGCTCTTTTCGGGCGGAGCGCTAGATGGTGCGAGAGCTCATTGGAGCAGAGTACTTTATTGAGGTACTTGTCAATACTCCGCTGGAAGCTATGAACAACCCCACCTTAAGGGAATTTACAAGAAGGCGCGCAGCGGGCATCTGCCAAACATGACTGGCATCAATAGACCGTATACACCTCCCCTGAGTCCAGACTGCGTCTTATCACATGGGAATCAGAATTTGGAATGAGCAATTAACTCGCTTACGGATTTATTGCGTCCATAGCAATCACGTCCGTCACCTGCTCCAGATACACCCAATCGACGATCTCATCGTTCGGCGTGTAGCCAGTTACGAGTTCTTTCATCATTAATCGAATGACGCTGACGTCGTTCACGCTCAAGGCCATTTCCAGCAAACGCAACTTACCTTGAAGGTCAGCCCAGGGGATGAAATTCTCATGAGCTTTTATAATCCTTGGGTGGGAGGTTGGCTTGGGGTTGTCGCCAGTCAGCAACTCTTCGTAGATTTTTTCGCCGGGGCGCAGACCGATAGTCTCGATTTCAATATCGCCATCAGGATTTCCCTCGTCCTTCACCGTCAGGCCCGAGAGCTCAATCATCCGACGTGCTAGGTCGATGATCTTGATCGACTGGCCCATATCAAGCACAAACACATCACCGCCCGTGGCCATGGCGCTTGCCTGCATCACTAACTGCGCGGCTTCCGGGATCGTCATGAAAAAGCGAGTGGCCTCTGGATGGGTCAGTGTGATCGGGCCACCGTTACAGATCTGTTGCCTAAACTTGGGCGTCACTGAACCAGACGAACCCAACACATTGCCAAAACGAACCATGCTGAATTTGGTGCCTGGGCCGTTTGTAGCCAATGCCTGCAATGCCAATTCAGCCAGCCGTTTGCTTGCTCCCATGATGTTGGTCGGGCGCACGGCTTTGTCGGTGCTGATGAGTACGAAGTCGGAGACACCATTCTCCACAGCAACTTGGGCAGTGCGTAATGTGCCCAGCACATTGTTCTTGATGCCTTCGGCAGGATTGTGCTCAACCAGCGGTACATGCTTATAGGCTGCTGCGTGATAGACCGTATCCGGACGCCAAGTGGACATGATCTCTCGCATGCGCTCTTCGTCTTGCACGGAGGCCAGCAATGGCACCAAGACAATTTCGCGGCGCACAATCTTTTCTTCGAGCTCTTGATGAATGCCGTAAAGAGCAAATTCACTCTGGTCAATCAGTAGCAGTTTGCTCGGGCCAACAGAAAGAATCTGCCGGCAGAGTTCGCTGCCGATCGAACCACCAGCGCCCGTCACCATGACAACCTTTTTACGCCCATTCATCGCCAGCAGGATGTAGTTGGGCATGACAGGTTCGCGTCCGAGCAGGTCATCAATGTCCAGTTCGCGCAGATCGGAGATACTGACTTTTCCTTGCGCCAGATCAGTTACGCTCGGCAGCGTGCGCACAGCCACACGAGCTGTTCGAATCTGGGCCAAAATTTCGTTACGGCTCTTCCTGCTCAAAGCCGGCATAGCAAGCAATACGGCGCTAATACCCAAACTGGCCACCAAGTGCGTCAAGTCATCCGGGTTGTAAATAGGCTGCCCGTTCAACACATGGCCGTGCAAACGGTCGTCGTTATCCAGGAACCCAACCACTTGCATTTCATGGCTACTGGCTATGGCAGCGACTAACTGACGGCCGGCGCTTCCAGCGCCATAAATGAGCACCTTGGAGCGAGCGGCACGCTTGAGAATGCTTTGGTACTGATCACCGAGCCAAATGCGAGCCAAGGCTCGAGATGCGCCAACAAAAAGGAGGAGGAGGATTGGTTGAATGATCCCAACAGTACGAGGGACGTCTTGAATACCTAGTGCCGTAAATATGCACGCATAAAGAAAGCCATAGATACTGACGGCTCTGGCAACCGCCAACAATGCTGGCCAGCCACTGTATCGGAAGATGGCGCGATACAGGCCGGATACGATGAAGATTGGTAAGGCAATACTGATGGAAGTCATTGCAGCCAATAAGGCATTCTTTGACAAGGAAACAAATTCACCCAGCCGAAGATAGTAGGCGAGCCAGACCGTTAGTAAGCACAGGGCGGCATCAAGCACCAAGACAACAAAGCGTTTAGCCCATCGCGGCAGTGACAGCACGGGCAATACATACTTATGCAAATACATTCTTACTCCGGTACTGGTTGATTTAATGGGACACTGATCTAACGTCCCAAATTTTCCAAAAGGTCTTACTAATGATGTAGACGTCGAATAAAAAAGAACGTTTATTCAAGTATTCGATATCTAATGAAATTTTTTCATCCTGCGCTATAGTGTCTCGGCCCTGGATCTGAGCCCATCCCGTTAAACCAGGTAACAGGATGTGAATGCCAGCTTTTGTCCTTCGATCTATCAAGTCATATTGATTAAAAAGCGCGGGCCTAGGACCAACAAAACTCATGTTACCAATAAAAATAGGCCATAGTTGAGGAAGCTCATCAAGACTCGTTTTTCGTAAAAATGCCCCAATTGGTGTTAACCACTGCTCCGGATTTATTAATACATCGGTAGCCACCGTCGGTGTAGCAATATTCATACTTCGAAACTTAGGCATTTTAAAGCGCTGGTTGTTTTTTCCTACCCGCTGACTCCAATGCAAGACAGGACCTGGCGAAGATATCCAAACTAGAAAAGCAACTATGAGTAAAATAGGACTCAAAATCGCTAGCGACAACAAGGCTAGATTAACATCAAAAATTCTTTTCGCCATATGGCAATTAAAGCCTCATTATTTGAGGGGAAGCCTCAACTCGATATTCATCGTTTTTACCATCACTTTCTTTTCTCAATCAATAATCTTAATTATTTTCACTTTGGATGAGTTACTTCCTGTGGTATGACAACCTTCATTTATTCGCCTATTACGTAATTCCGAGAGCGCGGCCAACCCTAAACCAATTAATAAAATCCACCATGAATAACGGTAGCGATACAGAGCTCCTAAAAATGGAGTTGCTATTGCAAATATGGTCATAACACTTAAAGAACACAATATAGGCACTAAAACAGAAAATTGCCTATAACGAAGTACCCATAAAAAAAGGCCTGCTAATCCCGCATACATCAAGTAAGATTCTAAAATAGAAAATAAGTAAAAAATCGAGAATTTAGGTTCAATAATCGATCGCAACTCCCAAAAGTTAGGAGACAAAACTCCATAGAAAAAAGCGGTTGGTATGTAATAAATAGCCTCGAGAGAACTCATAGGAAACCAATCAACGCTGAAGAATGACTTCAATACCGTAGGATTACTTTCGTAACCAAGGATCGTGAAAATTCTACATCTCTGCTCCATTAACCCTCGCATTCGCTTATCGACAAAAGACGGTAGAAATTCTGCCTGCTGCCAATTCAAAATGCTTTCATGACACTTATTCACAATAGGAACATCTTTCTGGTAGATTTTTGTCGGCTCTCTAATAGCTTGTGCCACAGTTGCGTGTGAAGCCTGCCCCGGAGAGCCCAAAAGGCCGATCATACTAAATAGAGTGATAAATCCTACCCCGAACGAGAACCTGATTAATTTATTTTTTTTATAGTAAAAGAAAGCAGCTCCACTAATGAGAGTCACGGCAGGAAGCAATAATTGAATCACAAAGGGTCGAACCAACCAAATACTTAAAAGACCTATAATCATTTGAATAATCGTCAGAAAAGCTCGGCGAGAGAAGAACTGCTCCAACGGTAAAAATTTAATGAATCCGTACATGAATAATAAGGCGCCAAATAATGTGAAGCTTTCCTTATTTATTTGCGAGAACCAATACATCATATAAGGAGATAACAATAATGGGGTCATCCCAACAATACTACTGACTGGGGAAAACCAATGTCTCAATATTTGAAATAGTATTACGGCCGACGCAGCATGCAAAATACAATTTAGAAAAACAATGGCATACACAGAATCAATTATTAAGTAACTTAAACTAGCAATTCCAGCTACTCCCTGGCCATCTGGAAAAAAACTAAACGCAAGGCCTCCCTGGTAGAATGACTCAACGTTTTTTTTTGCTAATAGGTGATAAAAATAAGGGTCGGCTGGCATATGTCCCCCTTCACTTTGAGGATAAACTGCTGGAATTATCAACTCGCGAATCAATACACTAACCAAGCACGAGTAAATAAACGCGCACGCAAATACAGCTATCAGATATCGCCTATGTTTCATGCCCAATTCATTTTGAGATTACAACGCTACTATACCTAGCTGCAGGTTACTTAAATTGATCCTAAATGCCGGTCAAATACTTGCTGGTAAAAATCAAGCCATGCACCAGTCACCAATTCGCTACTAAAACGTCGTTGAACCCTATCCCTGGCATACCTTCCTAAACGAACCCGAAGCTCCTCATCGAGCGCGAGCGTCTTCATAGCGGCAGCGAATGACTCAACGTTACCAACATCAACCAAGATGCCAGTAAAGTGCTCTTCTATAGCATCAATAACACCATCAATACGGTATGCAACCGCTGGAAGTTCACAGGCAGCAGCTTCGATAATCACTGAACCGAAGCCCTCTCGATAGCTTGGCAGCAACAATACATCTGCAGCAGCCATCATAATTTCTGGACTTGTGGTATGTGTGAACCATCGAATTGGCGCATTACAGTTTGAAGAATAATTTTTTAAGGTACACACTAAATTTTCCTCGTCGGGACCAACGACCCAAAGCTCAACATTAGGAACATCGATCGCGACTTCTTTAAAAGCAGTCAATAGATCAAACAAACCTTTGTCAATCGTAATACGACCTACAAAAAGATAAACACAGACGCCAACCGACAATCCAAGTTCTCTTCGCTTTTCTAATCTAGTATTAACGTCTGGCCTGAAACGCTTAAGATTAACCCCTGCAATAGACCCTGTGCCAAGCATGTCTATACGGCCCTCTTTAGCAATAGTCTCACGGTAAAGCATTTGTCGCTGAGAGTTACTATCAACAAAAATATTTGAGGCGAAGGCCACGATAAAACGATCTACTTGTTTTAAGAAATATCGTGCCAATCCAGACTTTGTAACCCAAACCTGTCCGGTGAATGTGTGGCAGCGTATTGGAACTCTATTTACCCACGCAGCGAACAGGCCTAGAAGGCCTGCCTTAGGCGTAAGGGTATGAACCACGTCCGGGGAATTAGCGCTGATTATTTTAATCAAACGTAATACAGCTTTTATATCTCGAAATAACGAAACTTTGCGTTCGATTCTAATATATATAACGGTCAGACCCTGCCCCAGGTCAATCGATAGCGGGTAAACACTGTTGTCAACACACAAAATAACTTTATAGATTTTTGATAAAGCCAAGATTTGCTCTTTTAAAAAAGCATTTACTGCAAATGCTGTAGTGGCGACAAAACAAATTTTTTTTCTATAATAAATTTTATCCAAAAATCTTACATAATCCAACATAAAAACATCGCGAGAAAACCGTGTCACAGAATCAGAAGCCTGTTGCTGTATATGGAGGAAACCTTCTCGATTCAGATCAACCTGTCTAATAATGTCTGCGTATTTTTCTGGGTCATTAGCGTCAACTAAAAATCCAGTAACACCATCTTCAATAATACATCTTAATCCAGGAATATTATTTGCAACTACTAACGTTCCCGCCGCCTGCGCTTCGATAACAGCATAAGACAACCCCTCATGTAGAGACGGCAGGAGGAGTACGTTTGCATATGCCAGAACCTCGGGCACATCATTGACGAATCCAAGAGGAATTATATTATGAGGCACTTCATGAAGGACCCTACTTACATCTTCAATCGAAGGGCCACACAGCACTAGTTTAATATGTGCGTTTGAAATTTGATCTACAAACAATCGCAAAATAAAATCAAACCCTTTGCGCTTTTCGGCCCTACCGATATATACAACTATCAAATCTTGCACATGAAGACCATGCCTCTTACACCACTCTGGTTTTCCACACAAATCTACAGCGTAGTTTCCAAGATCAACTCCGCAAGCCGATCCCTCATTTATAAGACTCGGATTAATGCCTGATGCAAAGGTATTTAACAAATCGACCATGTCTTTCGAGACAGTTACCACACGTGTTGATAGTAACAAATTGCAATATTCTAATGCTCGGAGCAACCAACGCGTTGGCCCTGTGTAAGCCGGGTAAGGGACGCCATGATTAAAGTACACCCGAACTGGAACCCCACTCCACAACGCGGCTAACAACGGCAGTAAAGCTGCTCTAGAATTATGGCTGAAAATAATATCAGGCTGGCTAAGCTTCAAGAATGATTTCAGTCGCCATAGAACTAATGGCAACCCAAGAATATTCTCAATCGACAAATTGAAAGGAAACGTCTCGACCGCTACCTCTTCATCTGGATTCGAAGACACAACTAATTGTGTCTCATACCCGCAATCTCTCTCCGCATTCATCAATGGAGCAACAAATTTTTTCGCGTAGCGCGCGTTAGGATGAAAGTGGATTATTTTCATCATGTTTGTTATCTAAAAAACTATATAACAACAACATTGGCGCCATATGAAAGATCGCATCAAAATTTACTCTCCAGCGCGTTGCTGATCCAGGATTCAAAAGTCCCCAGGGTGCATGGATCACAAATAGGATAAAAATTGCCGGCACGAGACACATCCAAAAAATAGTCCTGAACCGTTTTCGACCTAAAAAAGATTGTGTTTCCGCGTAGGAGTAAACAATAATAGGAAATATAAGTATCAAAACGCCTTCAAAGAAAAATGGCAGCAATAAGGGTCTCGCGAATACTTCTATTGGCATTGGACCAACGATTCCTAGTACCGCCCCTAACGGCAGTAAGGCCTCATATTTCGGGAAACCTTCACCACTAAGTTGTTCAATCCCAAAAAAAACAAACCGACTTGCGCGCGCGTTAGGATCGATTCCATAAAAAGCATGATGAGTCATTGTTTCCCAGGCAAAATGAGCGAATAGTGCGCCGCCTAAACAAAATAATAGACTTAGCCATATCCAGGCCTTATTCTTAAATCTATCCATCAGGACCACCGACATAAACAACCATATAATCACCAATCCATAATGCGGTCGAAAGATCAAACAAACTATTAGTGCCAAGAGCAAGAGCACGAAATCTAAAGCTACGCACTTGCGGTGCACAAATGAACCCCAAATAACCAAAGACAACGTAAAAGCACCGTAAAAAATTGCTTCTTTACCAAGCACTGAGGTCCAAATTAAAGTACTAGGAAAAAATAGAACCAGACATAACTGCCAGCGAGCACCGCCCTTCAAGTAGTAGTAAAAAAATCCCAAGAGTGAGAATAAAGCAAACGCAAAGTGGACAAATAGGCTACTGCCAAAGTTTGATAGCATTAAGGCTGACTGTTGCACCAGAGCCGTTCTTAAATCAACATTATCGCCTAAGTAAGCTCCTATCAGAAAATTCTCAGCATCCACCAGAGGAGTAAATTTTGTAAAGACTGATAGGGTGAGTAATACACACAAAAACTTTAAGCCGCCTAAAATCAGAACAATCTTGAAAGTCTTATTAGGAAAATTTGAAGTTATACCAACCATCAAATTCCTTTAAGGATCAAAATCCATTTAGAAGGCAAAAATAACTTTATAGGGATAACAAGCAACGCCCTAGCCATGATGAGGAAAATTGCCATTAACTTAGGCGCGCCCTTCAACCTGCGGGAAGCAATAATAATGTATTCACAATATGCCCTGACAGGATGAGCAGAAGCATAACCTTCAGCCTCAACCGCCACCAAACTCTGACATATTTCCGCTCCGAGAACAGTAATCCTCTCGGCCCGAAGATACAGATCATAATCACCAGCTATTTTGTATATCGTTTCATATCGATTTCTTAGGATAAATTGTTTACCGAATATCATACCTTGGTGAGATGTTGGCATCTTATGGCGAGAGGAAGTCTTTGGCACAAGCGTTTTAAAAACATCGCCAACCACCTGACGAATAGGGAAACAGGCTATATCCGGTTCACTGTTATTTTGCCTGGTTAATTTGCAAAAAGCTGCATAAAATTCATCCGGACTTCCGATCACGGTATCGCCGCAATTCAAAAATAGTAATAACGGCGATCGAGAATACGATATACCAAGATTCATCGCGTCAAATATTCCGCAATCAGTGACTACATGATATTTAAAATTCGTTTCTGCTATGAAAGGTTCTACTAAGTGCCTAGTGTTATCTGTGGAACTTCCATCAACAACTAAATGCTCAAATCTCTCATCGCCATAAAAAGCACCCAAGCTGATTATTGTTTTCTTTAATCTCAGAACGTCATTACGGCAAACTGTAATAATCGAGAGAAGCCTATCAACATGAGCGTCGTAAACCTCGTCCTCGCTAAGTTGCATATGATGGCCTCACATTATTTATGGCTAATGCCCTATTGAGCGCAATATAGATAGCTACCGCGCTAATCGTTGCGATAAACGCCATAACATAAAATATGCCCTTAGCACCAAACATTGGCGCAAACGTATTTAATAGTACAAAACAAAAGATAACTTCAAAAAAATGAAGTGCATACAAAAATCGCTTTAATCCCAAATTCCAAACTGCTACTAAGCCTACATCACGAAATACTCGAATACCGAAATATAAAGCAGCCGACGATATAAGTGACATAACAAAAAACCCCGATGCATCAATATATTCAATAATATCTGTACACTCGATCAACACGGAACCGGTTAGCACGAGGGTCACGGAGAGAATACCAATCAACATTCCCCTTCTTACAAACGTCCATATCTGGTCGGAACGCGTATCAGTTGTTATATTTCGTGCCTTGTACTGAATATAGGAAAAATATGCGATGAATGAGATGAAAAACAATCTAGATGAAAAATGATAAGCAACCAGATCTGTATCCGTCAGATACTTTGCTGCAAAAAAGGAGTCCGCGCCAAGGTATACCAAAGACAATGCATTTAGACCCCAAAATCCAAAAGCATTTTTAAAAATCCATCGCCAATTTAATGGTTTACCATACTTTTTCCGCCACGCTCGCACCCCGAATTTAAATATCAATGGCGTATGGATTAATGTTGGAATAGTCAGATAAATAGCAACCGACTCTAGTAGGCCTGCGCTATGCCATTGAAAAAAAGATAAAATAAGGATAGCTAAAATACCTTGCAACATTAATAGCTTGCCGGAAAGTATTCCTTTATTAATCACGAGAAGTATTCTTTGTATTAGAACGTTATTAGTACTCACCAACATTAACGCAACGCCAATGGGAAATGCTAGAGCATCTGTCTGCGATCCATACGCCTTAACTCCACCCCGGAATAAGTCTATTGCTTCAGGAAACAATATCAAAAGCATGGCTAGCATCACCATCAAGATATAGTGTCCTACGATAATATTACAGGCACCATTTAGCCTCAAAATTTTTGAGTTAAATCCGTTTTGTAACGTTTGGGATGCGCCGAACTCAAAAATTTGAATCCATACCGAGTACCCCATTAAAAGAACGATCACTGCCGCATTACTCGGTTGGTGGATTTTTGAAAAAACGTATATTGCGTAGATTTGTG
>JAQBTV010000020.1 GCA_027624715.1 Pseudomonadota bacterium | reverse complement strand
AGCTCAATTGGTAGAGCGTCGGTCTCCAAAACCGAAGGTTGGGGGTTCGAGACCCTCCTGGCCTGCCATTAAGATGGCGTTGTATTAAAACAGTTTCTTTTTTTGGACGGTAAGCGCAAATGGTAATGGATAACTTAAAACTTGGTTTTTCGGCGCTAATATTCATAGCGGGTATTGTTGGGTCATATATGTTAAGTGATCAACCAATGGTCCTTCGAGTACTTTGTGTGCTCGTTGGATTTGCAGTTGCTTTTGTTTTGCTCTCTTTCACAGAGAAAGGTCGTGACTTGATTCAGTTTGGCCGCGAAGCGATTGTGGAAACCAAAAAAGTTGTGTGGCCTTCTAGAAAGGAAACCGCCCAGACCACAGGCATCGTGGTAGTGTTCGTCTTGGTGATGGCGCTCGTGCTTTGGGGTATTGACGGCGTGCTCGGATCGCTGATTAGAATGATTCTCGGTGTGGAGGGCTAACGAATATGAAATGGTACGTGGTACATGCTTATTCAGGTTATGAAAAAAGCGTAAAGAAGAGTTTGTTGGAGCGCATCGAGCGAGCCGGGATGCAGGAGCACTTTGGTGAAATTTTAGTCCCGGTAGAAGAAGTGGTCGAGATAAAGGGTGGGCAAAAGTCAATCAGCGAGCGCAAATTTTTCCCAGGTTATGTCTTGGTTGAGATGAATATGACGGATGAAACCTGGCATCTGGTTAAGAGTAACTCTAAAGTCACTGGTTTTGTTGGCGGTTCTGGCAATAAACCAGCGCCTATCACGCAAAAAGAGGTTGATGGGATCCTTGGCCAAATTAAAGAGGGTTTTGAAAAACCCAAGCCCAAGACTTTATTTGAGCTTGGTGAAGGCGTGAGAGTTAAGGATGGGCCATTCGCTGATTTTCTTGGAAATGTAGAGGAAGTCAATTACGAAAAAAACAAAATTCACGTTTCGGTGTCCATATTCGGACGTTCAACGCCGGTTGAGTTGGATTTTGCTCAAGTAGAAAAAGCGTAATTTCGAAGCCATTATTAGGAAACACAATTGTGTTTTCAGTTATAATATCGGGCTGTAATTCTTTGGGGAGCGTTCTGATTGGGCGCGTTTGGACCCGCACTTACTATGAAGGAGTGTTGTAGTGGCAAAGAAAGTAATAGGTTTTATTAAGTTACAAATCCCTGCTGGTAAAGCAAATCCTAGTCCTCCGGTCGGCCCAGCTTTGGGTCAAAGGGGTTTGAACATCATGGAGTTCTGTAAAGCTTTTAATGCGAAGACGCAAAGCTACGAGCCAGGGCTGCCTCTGCCTGTGGTCATTACGGCATTTGCTGATAAGAGCTTTACATTCATCATTAAGACCCCGCCAGCCTCAGTGCTGATTAGAAAGGCGCTAAAGCTTGATAAGGGAAGCCCACGACCTCATACCGATAAAGTCGGAAAGCTAACCAGAGCTCAAATTGAGGAGATTGCAAAAGCAAAAATGGAAGATCTCAATGCGGGTGACATCGATGCGGCGGTTAAGATTATTGCCGGTAGTGCGCGCAGCATGGGTGTCGAGGTTGAAGGGAACTAAAGATGATGAAACTGTCGAAAAGAACTAAGAAAATAAAAGAAACGGTTGATCCGAGTAAGTTTTATAACCTGTTTGATGCGTTGACACTGGCCAAGAAAAATTCGACTGCTAAGTTTGATGAATCGATTGATATAGCGGTCAATCTTGGGGTGGACGCTAAAAAATCAGATCAGCTGGTTCGCGGAGCCGTCGTGCTGCCTAAGGGTACCGGTAAGACCGTGAGAGTTGCCGTGTTTGCGCAAGCTGATAAAGCCGATGAAGCCAAAGAGGCAGGGGCGGACATCGTTGGGTTTGAGGATCTAGCGGAGCGGGTTAAAGCCGGATCAATGGATTTTGATGTAGTCATTGCGACTCCGGACGCAATGAGAGTTGTTGGTCAGCTTGGGCAGATTTTAGGTCCCAGAGGGCTGATGCCGAATCCAAAAGTGGGAACGGTTACACCAAATGTGGGTGAGGCTGTAAAGAATGCAAAGGGCGGCCAAGTTCAATTTAGGACTGATAAGGCGGGTATTATCCAGTGCACTATTGGTAGAGCTTCTTTTGCTGAAGATGATTTGGCGGAAAATTTTAAAGCGCTGATTGATGCGCTCAAAAAAAATAAGCCTAGTGGCTCAAAAGGGGTATATCTAAGGCGTGTTGCCGTTTCAAGTACGATGGGCCCCAGCCTAAGGCTTGATCAGTCGGCGTGGACTAGTTAGTAATAAGAACTTTGGTGCCAGCTCAACGATGAATATTGTGGAGCTGGCCTGTCAAAGACCGTAGGTGTTCGAGAGAACCTAAATGTCGAGCTTCGGCTCTGTGGCCTACGCAGATAGTGATACCTAAAGACAGGTTGTTGGTGTTCATTGTAATGTTTGTGAATTTCACCACTTGTGTCAAAGGACGCTATTGAAGAGGGTGGTGAGGCAGGGTTGCCTTACTTTTTGTCAACAATAGGAGAAAAACTTGAGTCTCAATAGGAAACAAAAAGAGGCTGTCATCTTAGAGATATCCGAAAAACTCTCGGATGCTCAAGCCGTTGTGCTCGCTGAGTATAGAGGTTTAACGGTTGGAGAGATGACGCAACTCAGGGTTAACGCCCGCAATAGTGGTGTTTATCTGCGGGTTCTCAAGAATACTTTGGCCAAGTTGGCAGTGAAGGGCACCCCATTTGAGGGGCTGTCTGGGGATATGGTGGGTCCTTTAGCTTATGGGATTTCCGATGACCCTGTCGCTGCCGCGAAAGTGCTTAGTGATTTTTCGAAGACTAATGATAAGTTTCTGATTAAGGTCGGTGCGATGCCGAATCGGGTGATGTCCGCAGCGGACGTCTCTGTTTTGGCGAAGATGCCAAGTCGGGATGAATTGCTTTCGAAGTTGCTGGGCACTATGCAGGCGCCAATCGTAAAATTCGTTCAAACCCTCAAAGAGGTACCAACGAAATTTGTAAGAGGTGTTGCTGCAGTCAGGGATTTGAAAGAACAAGAAGCAGCGTAAACAGCGTTGATCAATATTTGAACACTTAAAACTGATTTCAGGAGAAATAAAAATGACTAAGGCAGAAATCTTAGACGCAATTGCGAGTATGTCTGTGCTGGAGCTCTCTGAGCTAATCACAGAGATGGAAAAGAAATTTGGCGTTTCAGCAGCGGCAGCGGTTGCAGCAGCTATGCCTGTGCCTGCAGCGGCAGCGGTTGCAGCAGACGAAGAAAAGACTGAATTTGACGTGATTATTACCGGCGCTGGTGATAACAAAGTGTCAGTCATCAAGGCGGTTAGGGCGCTTACATCACTTGGTCTTAAGGAGGCCAAAGACCTCGTCGATGGCGCTCCAAAGGCAGTTAAAGAAGGCGTATCAAAAGCGGAAGCAGATGAGTGCAAGAAAAAGCTTGAAGAAGCTGGTGCGGCGGTTGAGATTAAATAACCCGTTCATTAAAGTATTGCCCAAACGGTTTGCCTCCTCATCGGGGGTGAACCGATTTGTGGTTTTGAGAGGGTAAATAAAAGCTTTTTTGTTTTTATTTACGTTTTTGTATTATCTCTACGGTTTGGTCGGACTGGTTTTTCCAGTCGTCCGCCAGAGGTTGGTAGCGGCCAACCACCAGGCCCTCTTAATTGACGTTAACACTCAGTAATGTATTGCTGGGTTCTATTTACGGAGACATTATGGCCTATTCTTTCACCGAGAAAAAACGCATTCGGAAGAGTTTCGCGAAGCGTCAAGGTGTTGCTCCTGTCCCATACTTATTAGCGACACAGTTGGAATCATATTCTGAATTTCTGCAAACTTCAGTTGTGCCCGAGGAGCGTCGACAGCAGGGGTTGCAAAGCGCGTTTGAGTCGATATTTCCAATGGAGAGTCACTCTGGCAATGCGCGTTTGGAGTTTGTTTCCTATCAATTAGGGACTCCAGCGTTTGATGTGAAGGAGTGTCAGCAGCGGGGTCTGACTTATGCGGCACCACTTCGTGCTCGAGTTCGTTTGACGTTACTTGACAAGGATTCGCCAAAGCCAAAGCAGGTGATTAAAGAGGCGAAAGAGCAGGTCGTGTATATGGGAGAGATCCCATTGATGACATCGACAGGTTCGTTTGTGATTAATGGAACGGAGCGTGTAATAGTCTCTCAATTACATCGCTCTCCAGGTGTCTTTTTTGAGCATGATCGTGGTAATACGCATTCATCGGGCAAATTGTTGTTTTCTGCGCGAATCATTCCTTACCGAGGCTCTTGGCTTGACTTTGAGTTTGACCCAAAGGATCACTTATTCTTCCGTATTGATCGCCGCCGAAAATTGCCAGTTTCGATTCTACTCAAGTCGATTGGTATGACTGTTGAAGACATCCTCGGGTTTTTCTATGCATTCGATAAATTCGACTTTGGAAAAAAAGGGCCTGAGTTTCATATCAAGCCGGACCGGCTTAGAGGGGAAACGGCTCGTTTTGACATCAAAACGAAGCAAGGTAAGTTAATCATCGAAAAAGATAAGCGGTTTACGGCGAAACACGCACATGATTTACGTGAGGCAGGCATCGAAAAAGTAGCTGTTGAGCACGAGTTTCTTGTTGGGAGAATCCTTGCTAGAAACATTATAGATTTAGATACCGGGGAGATCATTGCGTCGGCGAATGAGGAGCTCACTACAGAATTAATTGAGAAGTTGGTTGAGGGGAATATTGGGGAAATTGAAACCCTTTATGTGAACGACCTTGACCAGGGGGCTTATATTTCGCAAACGCTGCGCGCTGATGACACTCCAGATCAGTTATCTGCCAAGGTTGCCATCTATAGAATGATGCGGCCTGGAGAGCCTCCAACTGAAGATTCTGTAAATGCCTTGTTCGCCGCACTTTTCTATACGCCACAGCGATACGATTTGTCTGCTGTTGGTCGAATGAAATTTAACCGACGCGCCTACCCTGAGGTCATTGACGAAAAAACTTCGGTTTGGCTCAAGAGTTTTTATGAGGAAGCTCAAAAAAATAATATTCCAAGTGAAGGAACACTTAGTAATGCTGACATTCTCGCGGTTGTTGCGATCTTGGTTGAGTTACGTAATGGTCATGGTGAGATAGACGATATTGACCACCTTGGTAACCGTCGCGTTCGCTCAGTTGGTGAATTAGCCGAAAATCAATTTCGCTCAGGCCTTGTTCGAGTAGAGCGCGCCGTGAGAGAGAGGCTTTCTCAGGCTGAGTCTGAGAATTTGATGCCTCACGACCTAATCAACGCCAAGCCGGTTTCGGCTGCGGTTAGAGAGTTCTTTGGGTCTTCGCAACTCTCTCAGTTTATGGATCAAACCAATCCATTATCAGAGATTACACACAAACGCAGGATCTCGGCACTCGGGCCTGGTGGATTAACTCGTGAGCGCGCTGGATTTGAAGTCCGAGATGTGCACCCAACCCATTACGGTCGAGTGTGTCCAATCGAGACGCCGGAAGGCCCGAACATTGGTTTGATTAACTCGTTAGCGCTCTACGCTCGTACGAATGAGTACGGTTTTTTAGAGACACCTTATGTGACAGTGAATAAAGGAAAAGTCACGGACCAGATTAAGTATCTGTCAGCCATTGACGAGGGTCAATACGTTATCGCGCAGGCGAACGCGTCATACGATAAGGCTGGTCGGTTAACAGGCGATCTGGTCTCTTGCCGGCACCGTGGGGAATTTACACTGGTTTCTGCTGACCGAGTGGACATGATGGATGTGGCGCCCTCACAAATTGTGTCAGTTGCTGCGTCTTTGATTCCGTTCTTAGAACATGATGATGCCAACCGGGCACTAATGGGCTCTAACATGCAGCGTCAAGCCGTACCTACGCTACGTGCTGAGAAGGCGCTTGTGGGAACTGGTATTGAGCGAATCGTTGCTGTTGATTCGGGAACGGCAGTTCAAGCGGAACGAGGTGGATTGGTTGATTATGTCGATGCCTCTAGGATCGTTATTCGAGTCAACGACGAAGAAACACGGGCTGGAGACGTGGGTGTCGACATTTATAACTTAGTTAAGTACACCCGCTCCAACCAAAATACGAATATCAATCAAAAACCGATCGTTAAACCAGGTGACATTGTCGCGCGTGGTGACGTGGTTGCTGACGGAGCTTCGACCGATTTGGGTGAGTTGGCCTTGGGTCAAAATCTCCTGGTAGCTTTTATGCCATGGAACGGATACAACTTTGAGGATTCGATTCTTATCTCGGAGCGAATTGTTGCTGAGGATCGCTTCACATCGATCCACATAGAGGAGTTGTCAATTGTTGCTAGAGAAACAAAATTAGGGTCTGAAGAAATTACGAGAGACATCTCAAATTTGTCTGAAGGTCAATTGGGGCGCTTGGACGAGTCTGGTGTTGTTTATATCGGAGCTGAGGTTCGTGCTGGAGATGTGTTGGTTGGAAAAGTTACACCAAAAGGTGAAACTCAATTGACCCCAGAAGAGAAACTACTCCGCGCTATTTTTGGTGAGAAAGCTTCTGACGTTAAGGATACTTCCCTTCGAGTTCCGTCTGGTATGGCGGGAACTGTGATCGACGTACAGGTGTTCACCCGTGAAGGCGTTGAGCGAGACAGTCGCGCACAGATGATCGTTGATGACGAATTGGGACGATTCCGTAAGGATTTATCAGATCAAATGCGGATTGTTGAAAACGATGCGTTTGGCCGTATGGAACGGCTATTGATTGGAAAAATTGCCAATGGTGGTCCGAGTAAGTTAGCCAAAGGTACGAAAATCACGAAATCTTATCTCGAGCAAATCAACCGATACAACTGGTTTGACATCCGATTAGCTAATGAGGAAGCAGCTAATCAGGTGGAACAGGTTCGTGAAGGTATTGAACAAGCCCGGAAGGATTTTGATGAACGATTTAGCGAAAAGCAGAAGAAATTAACGTCAGGTGACGAGTTGTCACCCGGTGTCCAGAAAATGGTCAAAGTCTATCTCGCAGTCAAGCGGCGCTTGCAGCCGGGCGACAAAATGGCGGGAAGGCACGGTAATAAAGGAGTTATTTCTAAAATTGTTCCGATTGAAGATATGCCGCACATGGCAGATGGAACGCCAATGGATATTGTGTTAAATCCCCTTGGCGTTCCTTCTAGAATGAACGTGGGACAGATTCTTGAGACACATTTGGGTTGGGCTGCAAAAGGCCTTGGCCACAAAATCGGTGTGATGTTGACCGCGAAGAGCAAGATCGAAGAGATCCGCAAGTTCCTCGATAAGGTTTATAACACCAGCGGTAAGAGCGAGGATATCGAGTTACTTACGGATCAAGAAGTGCTCGAGCTGGCGACTCAGTTGAAGAACGGGGTTCCATTTGCGACACCCGTATTTGACGGTGCTGATGAGGCTGAAATTAGACAAATGCTGGAGCTTGCAGGATTGCCGCAAAGTGGACAAATAGTGCTGATTGACGGCCGAACGGGTGACCAGTTTGACCAAGAGGTGACTGTTGGCTACATGCATGTACTCAAGCTACATCACTTGGTTGATGACAAAATGCATGCACGTTCGACGGGGCCATATTCCCTAGTGACGCAGCAACCACTCGGCGGTAAAGCGCAATTTGGTGGTCAGCGTTTTGGAGAGATGGAAGTATGGGCGCTTGAGGCTTACGGCGCATCCTATACCTTGCAAGAAATGCTTACGGTTAAGTCTGATGACGTCAATGGGCGAACGAAAGTGTATGAAAATATTGTCAAAGGTGAACACAAAATTGATGCTGGGATGCCGGAGTCATTCAATGTTCTGGTAAAAGAGATTCGATCACTCGTGATTGACATCGATTTGGATCGGCACTAAGTGGCATTGAACGAGTACCTATACTTCGACGAAGAATTTAAAAGGGGTAAACAATGAAAGCGTTGTTGGATCTATTTAAGCAGGTAAATCAGGAACGAGAATTTGATGCGATTAAAATCAGCCTCGCATCACCGGAGAAAATTCGGTCTTGGTCTTATGGAGAGGTCAAGAAGCCAGAGACGATTAATTATCGGACGTTCAAGCCTGAGCGCGACGGATTGTTTTGCGCAAGGATTTTCGGGCCGGTAAAAGATTACGAGTGTCTTTGTGGCAAATACAAGCGTTTAAAGCACCGTGGTGTTATTTGCGAGAAGTGTGGTGTTGAAGTCACGTTGTCGAAGGTGCGCCGCGAGCGAATGGCTCACATTGAGCTTGCATCACCTGTAGCGCATATTTGGTTCCTTAAGTCTCTCCCTTCACGATTGGGTATTGTTTTAGATATTCCGCTCAGAGATATCGAGCGTGTGCTTTACTTTGAGGCCTATATCGTCACGCATCCAGGAATGACGCCTCTGAATAAAGGGGATTTATTATCTGAGGATAATTATTTAGAAAAATTCGAAGAGTTTGGCGATGAGTTCTCTGCGGTGATGGGTGCTGAGGGGATCCGCGAGCTACTTAAAAATATTGATATACCTGGTGAAATTGAGATACTTCGGCAACAACTGAGCGATACCGAATCCGATACTAAAATCAAAAAGATTGCTAAGCGACTCAAAGTTCTAGAGGCATTTCATAAGTCTGGAATCAAGCCGGAATGGATGGTGATGGAGGTGTTGCCCGTATTGCCACCAGATCTGAGACCGTTGGTTCCCCTAGACGGAGGACGTTTTGCGACGTCAGACCTTAACGATTTATATCGAAGAGTCATTAACCGAAATAATAGATTGAAGAGGCTTCTCGAGCTTAAGGCTCCCGACATCATCTGTCGAAACGAAAAGCGAATGCTGCAAGAGTCGGTCGACTCATTGCTTGATAATGGGCGTCGTGGCAAGGCGATGACTGGGGCTAATAAACGCCCATTGAAGTCATTAGCTGACATGATAAAAGGTAAGGGCGGCCGATTCCGACAAAACTTGCTTGGTAAACGGGTTGATTACTCAGGGCGTTCAGTGATTGTTGTTGGTCCTCAGTTGAAATTGCATCAGTGTGGTTTGCCGAAGAAAATGGCGCTTGAATTATTTAAACCATTTATTTTTCATAAGCTCGAGGTTTTGGGGTTCGCCACAACGATTAAAGCTGCTAAGCGATTGGTGGAGCAGGAAGTTCCGGAAGTGTGGGATATTCTTGAGGATGTGATTAGAGAACACCCAGTCCTTTTGAATAGAGCGCCTACGCTACATCGTTTGGGCATTCAGGCATTTGAGCCCGTGCTCATTGAGGGCAAGGCAATACAGTTGCACCCATTGGTGTGTGCTGCCTTTAACGCCGATTTTGATGGTGATCAAATGGCTGTTCATGTGCCTCTATCCATTGAGGCGCAGATGGAAGCAAGAACTTTGATGATGGCATCGAATAACGTGCTTTCCCCGGCTAATGGAGAACCTATTATTGTTCCGTCTCAAGATATCGTATTGGGTCTTTATTACATGACCCGAGAGAAAATTGGGGCGAAGGGCGAAGGCATGATCTTTGCGAACGTTACAGAGGCGAAGCGGGCTTACCAGAACGGTGATATCGAGCTTCAAGCGTCGTGTGAAGTTCGTATTGCCGAGGGTAAGGCTGATGCAGAAGGTGGCGTCGGTAGGCGCGTCAGTCGGCAGAAGACGACCGTTGGTCGATCATTCTTGTCAGAGATTTTACCCGAAGGATTGCTTTTTGAATTAGTCAATAAGACGCTTAAAAAGAAAGAAATTTCTCGCCTTATTAACGTGAGTTTCAGAGAGTGTGGCACACGTGAAACGGTGATCTTCGCTGATAAATTGATGAACACGGGCTTCACGTTTGCGACGCGGGCAGGATTGTCGTTCGCGGTTAAGGATATGGAGATTCCTGAAGATAAGGTCAGAATTCTTGCTAGGGCTGAAGAAGAGGTAAAAGAGATTGAGGGTCAGTATACTTCGGGTCTTGTCACGCAAGGCGAGCGATACAACAAGGTTGTAGATATTTGGGGTCGAGCGGGAGATGTGGTTGCAAAGGCCATGATGGATCGGCTGGGTAAAGAGCCAGTTAAAAAGTGGGACGTTGGTTCCAATGCTTGGGTTCCGGTAAAAGATAAAAAGGGACAACAAATTTATCAAGAGTCTTTTAATTCAATATATATGATGGCCGACTCCGGTGCTCGAGGTTCTGCTGCTCAGATCAGACAGTTGGCCGGTATGCGTGGACTCATGGCGAAACCGGATGGTTCGATTATTGAGACGCCGATTACGGCGAACTTCAGAGAAGGGTTGAATGTGTTGCAGTACTTCATTTCAACTCATGGAGCTCGAAAAGGACTTGCAGACACTGCGCTTAAGACTGCTAACTCTGGATATCTAACCAGAAGACTGGTTGATGTCACGCAGGATTTGGTTGTTGTAGAGGATGATTGTGGTACCTCTCGCGGGTTCGTCCAAAAGGCATTAATCGAAGGTGGAGAGGTCGTTGAGCCTTTGAGCGAAAGAATTCTCGGCCGTGTGGTTGCAGAGGATCTGATTGATCCAGAAAATGGCGCACTGCTAGCAACAGCCGGGACTTTGCTTGATGAAAAGCTGGTGAACCAAATTGAGAATAGCGGGGTTGACGAGGTGAAGGTGAGGACACCTCTGACTTGTGAGACGCGTTATGGACTTTGTGCGAATTGTTATGGACGGGACTTGGCTCGAGGCCATTTGGTTAGTGCTGGTGAGGCTGTGGGTGTCATTGCTGCGCAATCGATTGGAGAGCCAGGCACTCAGTTGACGATGAGAACATTCCATATTGGGGGTGCTGCGTCACGAACTGCAGTTGCTAGCCAAATCGATTCAAAATCCAAAGGGGTTATTAAATTCTCACCGCAAATGCGTTATGTGACCAATGAGAGTGGTGAAAAAGTTGTTATTGCGCGGTCTGCTGAGATTGTGATCCTTGATGAAGTCGGGAGAGAGCGAGAGCGACATAAGGTTCCCTACGGAGCGATGTTGCAGGTTTCCGATGGTTCCACCGAAAAAGCCGGAAAAGTCTTGGCCAATTGGGACCCCCATACACGGCCGATCGTTACGGAATATTCGGGTACCGTTAAATTTGAAAGTGTTGTAGAGGGCGTCACTGTTGCGAGACAGATTGACGATGTAACTGGGCTCTCAGCACTAGTGGTCATCGATCCTAAGAGGAGTTCCGCTTCTCAAGCGAAGGACTCTCGGCCCAGCGTTCGATTGGTCGACGAAAATGGTGAGGAAATCAAAATTGCGGGAACCGACACGCCAGTGAACATTACGGTACCAGTCAATTCGGTCATTACAGTAAAAAATGGACAAAAGGTTGGGGTTGGTGAAATTCTGGCTCGAATTCCGCAGGAAAGTTCAAAAACCCGAGATATTACGGGTGGTCTGCCGAGGGTTGCGGAACTTTTTGAGGCTCGGGCGCCGAAGGATGCTGGGATGTTAGCGGCGGTCACTGGCGCTATATCGTTCGGCAAAGACACCAAAGGCAAGCAGCGCTTAGTTATGACTGACAGTGATGGTGTATCTCACGAGTTTTTGATCTCTAAGGATAAGCACATGATGGTTCATGAGGGCCAGTTGGTTAACATCGGCGAGATGATCGTTGATGGCCCACCGGATCCGCATGAGATCCTTAAATTATTAGGGATTGAGGCTTTAGCGCGATATATCATCGATGAAGTTCAAGATGTGTACCGTTTGCAAGGCGTGAAGATCAATGACAAGCATATTGAGGTTATTGTGAGGCAGATGCTGCGTCGCGTGAACATCACCAACTCTGGACACACTAGCTTCATCCAGGGAGAGCAAGTAGAGCGCTCTGAAGTGCTGGCTGCTAACGAAAAACTCATTGCTGAGGGTAAAACGCCAGCGACCTATGACAACGTGTTACTGGGCATTACCAAGGCATCGTTGTCAACAGATTCGTTCATTTCGGCAGCTTCTTTCCAAGAAACGACTCGAGTACTTACTGAAGCAGCAATCATGGGCAAGAGAGATGAGCTTCGCGGCCTTAAAGAGAACGTAATTGTGGGTCGATTGATTCCGGGTGGAACAGGTCTCGCGTACCATAGAAATCGTAAGCTACCAGAAGTGCCTGACATTTTTGAGGACGTACCAGCCGAGTCTGAGAGTATTTTTGAGGAGGTTTCTGAAGGCGAAGGCTAAGCTACGACTTGACATAGTGGGCGGGTGGTCTTAAACTCTTCCGTCTTTTTCCCAGTCCTTATAGTGACTGGGGTAACGGTTACAACACGAGTTGGGACGGATATCGTGTCCGTCCCAACTTTATTTATGTGGACCATCAATTATATTTAGGGCCCAATATTTAAGATGCCAACTACAAACCAATTGGTTCGCAAAGGCAGATCAGTGCCGATTGTGAAAAGTAAAGTTCCTGCGCTCGGGGGCGCACCTGCAAAGCGCGGAGTGTGTACTCGTGTGTATACGACGACACCTAAAAAACCAAATTCAGCACTGAGAAAGGTTGCCAAAGTGCGCCTGACGACGGGCTTTGAGGTGATTAGTTACATCGGGGGCGAGGGCCATAATTTGCAGGAACACTCGGTTGTCCTAATTAGAGGGGGGCGAGTTAAAGATCTCCCAGGGGTGCGCTATCACGTAGTTCGAGGTAGTTTGGATACTCAGGGAGTGAAGGATCGTAAGCAGTCTCGATCTAAGTATGGAGCTAAGAAAGCTAAGGGTTAGGTATCGTTTAACGGGCTGTTAAAAGAATGCAAAGAGGTTTAAATGCCAAGACGTAGAGAAGTACCCAAGCGGTTGATATTGCCAGATCCGAAATTTCATAACCAAGAGGTTGCGAAATTTATGAATGTAATTATGCAGTCCGGCAAAAAGTCCGTGGCCGAGCGAATTGTTTATGGCGCGCTTGAGCACATTGCAAAAAATGGTCAGTCGGATCCGTTGGCTATCTTTAATAGTGCGTTGTCGAACGTGCGCCCTCTTGTTGAGGTTAAGTCTCGACGAGTGGGGGGGGCTAATTACCAAGTTCCTGTCGAAGTTCGTCCTTCGCGTCGTAGCGCTTTAGCGATGCGGTGGTTGAAGGACGCGGCAAGGTCTAGAAGTGAAAAGTCAATGGCTGCCAGGCTGGGTAATGAGCTCAAGGACGCGTCAGAAGGTCGTGGCGGCGCAGTGAAGAAAAAGGAAGAAGTGCACCGCACGGCAGAAGCAAACAAAGCATTTTCCCATTTCCGTTTTTAAGTTTAAAGTATTCTAGAAAGCATGCATGGCCCGAACTACACCGCTTGAGCACTACCGAAATATTGGGATCAGTGCACACATCGACGCTGGAAAAACGACGACGACTGAGCGTATTCTGTTTTACACGGGCGTGTCTCACAAAATTGGTGAAGTGCATGATGGTGCAGCAGTCATGGATTGGATGGCTCAAGAGCGTGAGCGAGGGATCACGATTACTTCCGCAGCTACAACATGTTTCTGGAAGGGTATGGACGGCACTTTGCCAGAGCACCGGATTAATATCATTGACACTCCGGGACACGTAGACTTTACGATTGAGGTGGAGCGGTCGCTGCGAGTTCTTGATGGTGCCTGCATGGTTTATTGTGCCGTAGGTGGGGTCCAGCCTCAGTCGGAAACTGTTTGGCGACAAGCGAATAAGTATCGAGTGCCACGCATCGCGTTCGTGAATAAGATGGACCGACAAGGGGCTAATTTCTTCAAAGTATTTGAGCAAATGCGAGCGAGGTTAAAAGCTAACCCGATCGCACTTCAGGTCCCAATTGGTGCTGAAGAAGGTTTTGAAGGAGTTATCGACCTCGTCAAAATGAAAGCGATTTATTGGGACGATGCTACCAGCGGTACCAAATTCGAATTGAGAGATATTCCTGCAGAGCTACAAGCTGAGGCGGATGAGTGGCGGGAAAAACTAGTCGAAGCTGCGGCAGAGTCTTCTGAAGAATTGATGAATAAATATCTTGAGGAAGGCAATCTTTCTGAGAAAGAAATTCAAGCAGGTATTCGAGCACGCACTATCGCAGTAGAAATTGTACCAATGATGTGTGGAACGGCGTTTAAAAATAAAGGTGTGCAGGCGATGTTGGATGGTGTGGTCGACTATTTGCCGTCTCCCCTTGATGTGCCACCTATTAAGTGTGAGACCGAAGCGGGAGAGCCTGCAGAACGAAAAGCAGATGATGCGGAGCCTTTTTCAGCATTAGCCTTTAAGATTATGACTGACCCGTATGTCGGGCAATTGATCTTTTTCCGAGTGTACTCAGGGACTTTGAAAGCGGGTGATGCGGTCTACAATTCTGTAAAAGGTAAAAAGGAGCGTATTGGACGAATACTTCAAATGCACGCAAATAATCGTGAGGAACTCAAAGAGGTTCGAGCTGGAGATATCGCTGCTGCGGTTGGGTTAAAAGATGCGACCACGGGTGACACGTTGTGTAGTCAAGACAAGACAGTGGTTCTAGAAAGAATGGAATTTCCTGAGCCGGTTATTTCTCAGGCCGTGGAGCCAAAGACTAAAGCTGACCAGGAAAAGATGGGCATTGCTTTGAGTCGATTAGCGCAAGAGGATCCGTCCTTCAGGGTCAAAACAGACGAAGAATCTGGACAAACAATCATTTCGGGAATGGGTGAGCTTCATTTGGAGATCCTCGTAGATCGTATGAGCCGCGAGTTCGGTGTAGAAGCGAATATTGGCAAACCACAGGTTGCCTATCGTGAGGCAATTAAAAATTCTATCGAAATTGAGGGTAAGTTCGTTAAGCAAAGTGGTGGTAAGGGGCAGTACGGCCATGTCTGGTTGAAGATGGAGCCTGCCGAACAAGGTAAAGGCTTTCAGTTTCTCGACGGGACAAAGGGCGGATCGGTTCCGAAAGAGTATATTCCCGCAGTGCAAAAGGGACTGAATGAGGCTATCACCTCTGGGGTTGTTGCCGGTTACCCAGTGGTAGATGTAAAAGTTACTTTGTTTGACGGATCCTATCATGAGGTTGATTCGTCAGAAAACGCCTTTAAGATGGCCGCGATCCTTGCATTTAAAGATGGGATGAGGAAGGCGAATGCGGTTTTGCTCGAGCCTATAATGGCGGTCGAGGTCGAAACTCCGGAAGAAAAGATGGGCGATGTGATCGGTGACTTGTCCGGACGTCGAGGTACGATTCAGGGGATGGAAGATATGGTCGGAGGTGGTAAAGCGATCCGGGCAGAAGTTCCTCTTTCGGAAATGTTCGGATACTCCACTACTCTTCGTTCGTTGACGCAAGGGCGAGCAACGTACACCATGGAATTTAAGCATTATGCAGACGCACCTAAAAGTGTTGCCGAAGCAGTGGTAAATAATAAATAGTAGGTATTGGTTTTCAACTAATTGATTAAAGATTAAGAGGACATCATGGCAAAGGGAAAGTTTGAGCGGACAAAACCGCACGTGAATGTTGGAACAATTGGACACGTTGACCATGGTAAGACGACGCTAACGGCGGCGATTACAACTGTTCTGGCTAA
>JAQBTV010000019.1 GCA_027624715.1 Pseudomonadota bacterium | reverse complement strand
AGTTTTTCCATGGCAGGAAAATCATTGGCCATCTGAGCTGCGTAGCGTGCATCTTCTGCTTTGACGACTTCATCGCTGTTTATAGCATCACAGGTCGCTGCAATGACAGCATTACTGGCACCGAACGCGAGCACAACCAGACAAAGAACAACTGAACGAATAGTTAACATGGGGATCTCCTAAATTTTTATTTCTTGTTGTTGAGTTATTGTTGAACTGTTGTAGCATTATTTTCCAATGATAAAATGCGGGAATAAAAAGTCGCCTTTAGATAGTTTTTAATGTTTATTAATAACCTGCAGCGCAATCGACCAGGGCCTAGGATGACTGACTCTATTCCATCCTACAAAAGCAATACAAGAACTGTTGCGTAGCCCCCATTGGGGTTTGATGAAGCTCTGTTGAAGTATTGATTAGTTTGAATGTCTTACCAAACTGCCCATGAAGATTTTCTGAGTCATAGCGAACCACATCTAAACCGCTACACTTTTCTGGGCCTTCAGGGCCAAAGGTAGACATAATGACATAGCCACCATGCTTTACTGAGCGCATCGCATGCTCTACATACTTCACCCGCTGAGCCTCTTCAGTTAAAAAATGAAATACGGCTCTATCGTGCCAAACATCAAAATAGCCTTGAGGCAATGATGCCCGTGTAATATCAGCGCAATACCAATGAACCCTATCCGCTTGTTTGCCAATACGAGCTCTAGCTACATCAATTGCTTTTTGAGAAATATCCAAAACACTGATGTCCTCATAACCTTCAGACAAAAGATCGTCCACTAATGTGGCTTCGCCGCCGCCAATATCAATAATGGCAGCACTCTTATTGCTGCTTGCTTGATGAATAAGATTTAATGATGTCTCAAGGTGCGGCGCATACCAACTCACCGCATCTGGCGCCTTGGCGTCGTAAACCTTCTCCCAATGTTCTTTGTTATTCATAATTACCTTTCACATAATTATTTCTTTGATTCTATGCCCTTTTACGAATATGTGGGACTATTTGAAGACGCATAGGTGATGCTCGTTTTCTTATGTGCGAAAGACGAGGTTCGCTTTGCTGAGCACGATGCCGAATAAGAGTGAGATCTTGAGTGAGCGAACTTGTTTTATCAGGAGCGAAAATGTTTTGGTTAGCAGACCTTATTTTAGCGATTCACTTCGCGTTAGCTGCTTTTGTGACGTCGGGATTGCTACTGATTCCAGTGGGTGCAATTTGCGGTTGGCAATGGGTACGCAACAGGATTTTTCGTACTGTGCATGCAGGGTTGATGGTTTTAGTGGCGGCCGAGGCAGTGATTGGCATGACCTGTCCACTCACAACCATTGAGGCTTATCTGCGAGGTACTGAGGCTCAAGAGTCTTTTGTGGCTCATCATCTCAGCCGCTTGTTATACTGGGACTTGTCACTCAGTTTCTTTTTGTCGTTATATATGGCGTGCTCTGTCTGGGTGATGTGTTTATGGTGGTACTGTCCCCCAATTTCCCCGAAAGAGCATTAATCATATTTCTGATGGGTTTTCGCACAATTCAATCCTTCAACAGCAACTTGAGGAGCAACAATTCGAATCGGGCATGAGGATGGCTTTAATGGGTAGATGAATTATTCAGATCTTCTAGGTTTGACAACCCTAACAAAACCAATCGCATCGAGTCGACTGATTTGAGTGTCAGTAAGCTGGGATTTATTTCTTTTTGCTCGTTGGGTTTTAGCCCACACGCCCAGATTCATTCCATCCTCAATAAAATCCTTAAATCACTAGACAATGTCCTTCACGTACTTTGAAATTTAGGAGTGCTCTGAAACCGGCCTCCCATTGTTCATCAATCGGATCTCAAACAAAACCTATCGCATCGAGCCGACTGATTTGAGTTCTGACATTGTCTTAATCCTGAAACAAATACCTTATAAGATGCGGCCCTTAACTGATAACTTAACTTTTTATAGGGATATAAAGCTTGAAAAAATCAAGGGGAAATAAATGAAAATTAAATCGCTTCGATTAATACTTACGGCCGTATTTTTTATAGGTATGTTACCTCAACAGGGTCTAGCTGACGGCCACAAAAAAACCATGTGGGATGTGATCACGAATGATGATCGATTTGCGACTTTTGCGGTGATGATTGAGAACGCGGGGGTTCAACACTTATTTAATGGGCAGACGGCAATAAACGCTACGGTATATATCCCGACCAATTTTGCCTTTTCAACGATGCCGCAAGCTATGACCTCAGCACTAAGATTCCCCGAAAATAAGGGCCCGCTGATTAAATTGATTAAAAGTCACTATTTCATTGGTACGGTGAATAACATGAAAGAAGGCGAATACTTCATGACGACCAACATTAACGGTGACCAAATCAGAATTGACATTGACAAAGAAAAAAATCTGTATGTTAAAGACATGATCATTCAAAGCGAGCCGATCATGGTTGGGCGCAATAAGATCATTCCTATTGAATGTGTGATGTTTGTTCAACCCAGCACATCTGACTATCGCCTTAGCTTAGAACAGCAAGAGGAATTTGGACTTACTTCATGTTGCTTGAGAACCATAAACGAAGTATCCGCGTTTGTGAGAAATAACAACTTTGAGATGGACCAAATTGATTGAGTTTAAAATTCTTATATGAAACCGTTAAGTCAAACGAAATAGGGTAGAGGGTTGTTCATCTGAGTCCCC
Source organism: Pseudomonadota bacterium (assembly GCA_027624715.1). Classification (NCBI taxonomy): domain Bacteria; kingdom Pseudomonadati; phylum Pseudomonadota; species Pseudomonadota bacterium. Next base: position 13,112 of record JAQBTV010000019.1, on the reverse strand, counting down.
TCACCCTAAACGCCCACACTCAGCAAAAAAGTCAAAGATTTCTAACTTTAAGAATTACTTACTGACCGATGGGTTTGGCCCACTGAAACTATCCATCATTGATCAAAGACTACTCTCCGACTACTACAATTGAAGAGACCGTTAATTTAGCGAAGCTAGCCGACGAGCTTGGATTTCACCGATACTGGATCGTATGGCACAACAACATGAGAAGTTTGGCGATCTCCGCTCTTGTCAAAAAGTCTTAGTCAACGCAATCGGACAGCAAACTAAGCAGATTCGAATCGGAACTGGGACTGGGACTGCACTTCCGCGCTACTATAGCTCGGCTAATTTTAGATTCGGCGCAGACTCATACTTCGCCGTTTTACTAATGCCGGGCGGGATGTGACATAAGTGTCTTTGTGGCCCGAACAGGCGCCCCACCATCACAGACATAAGTATATATCTTAGACTGTATTGCAGGTGATAGCGCCGCGGCAATCATAACTAGAACCGCCATCGCAGATAGCGCGATACAGGCCCAATGATAGTAGGCGCAGAATCAATGTAATAGTACATATTGGTGCTAGTATCGTAATTACATGATTTATTTGAACTAGTCATGATGATAAGTATTCGTGAACTTGCTACAGGCGTAGCCTATTAAATTTAAACTTTCATAACCTCGATGAAACAACTAAATCCAACAATTCTTATAATCAATTCTGTAAAAGAATCATTAAGTAATGAATGATTTCCTTTTTGCAATGTTTTTCTCTAAGCTTTTTTGTAACAAAAAATGATAATCAACTCTTTTGCTGGATGATTTTTCTGCCACAGCGTGCTGTTAAACAAATTGCCCAGCCAAATCTCACTTCTCCATATTTCATGATATTTATTTGATTTGAATTTTGTTAGTCGATCTGCTAGTTACTTAAAAATGAAAATAATTTTCAATACTGGTGTTTTTGGCCGGCACGGCATTGAAAATGCCTTGGTAAATTTAATGCTTGAATTACCTCAAGCTGAGCATCAATACATGCTTCATCAAATTTACGAGTTAGATCATTTAAGTCCTCTCATAGATAAGATCACACACGCACTAGTACAAGAATGCAGCTTACCCAGAACTAGCTTTTGGGGCAATATACATATGAATCGAAAAAAATCTATTTTTCATAAACTACTCGACTCAATCGGGTTGCTGAGAATACATAGCCTCGTTGCCAAACATATCAATCAACATCATGCGGATATTGTTGTTGACTATGATCTCTCTCTATTAAGATCTGCTCATTTAATATCAGCCCCAAAAATTGGATTTTTCCACTTTAGACCCAAACGTTTTAGAAATGGTGGCGCCAAAAAGTTAGGCCGCATAGGTAAGCGCCTCAAGCACTATCAAAAGCTTGTCGTGTTATGTGACGAAATGCATCAAGAGGCATGCGATATATGGCCACACCTTAAAGATAATTTAATTGTTCTGCCTAATTCTATTAATCACAACAGTTTAATTCAAAAATCTGAAGAAACAATCTACACCCCCCCCAACATTGATGCAGGAGGCTACTTCATATCAATTACTAGGCTAACTCATCAAAAAAATATTCATTTACTACTTAAATCCTATAAAAATGCAAGGAATCTTGGCTGCTCATGGCCTTTAGTAATTATCGGCGAGGGTGAAGACAAAGAGAAATTAATTCAACTAAGCAATGATTTATCCTTAACGGAAAATATTTTCTTTTTTGGCTACAAAACCAACCCATACCCGTACCTGGCAAATGCAGGCGCTTTTGTGATGAGCTCTCGGGAGGAAGGATTCCCGGTTAGTTTACTAGAATCTATGGCCTTGGGATGCCCGATAATTTCATTGGCATGCCCAACAGGTCCCACAGACATACTGCAAAATGGTGCGTTGGGAAGACTCGTCCCGTTCACAGAAGATAATCCCAGAGAATTAGGTTTAGCCATGTTTGAAATGAGCGAAAGTAGTCCTCTTAGAAACACTTACGCAAAAGAAAGTAAGTTTTTTGCTCAAAAGTACTCTTCCTTAGAAATTGCTGATCAGCTAATGAATTTTCTGCGGGAAATAGCCGAAAACCATAGGTCTTAGCATATTCAGTAAATTCAGTTTAACGAGTTCCTGTATTTTTGAATATTAAGAATATTATTTAAGTCGATCAGAGTATTTTGCCAAATAAAACCACTCCTGATTGACCTGGGCCTTCGTATTCGGAAATACAATCCACCCATCCTGATCGGCAGTTAACACGCTGCCATCTTGTCGATGGGCGATGACCGCGCCTCGTTCGATTGCCTCAAAACTTAGCCAATCTCGGTTGAAACTATCCCCCGCATTAAGTCGATCGAACACCCGGTAAAGGCGTATTACCTCAGGTTGTTTGACGGGTATCGGTTTCGCATCTGACGTCATGCCTAAGTGCGCAAGTGTATTGCGTATGGCCTTGTAAGCAGTCAGCGGTGCTCCATCATCAGAGTGCTGCCCACACTCAAGCGTCACCGCGATACCGCCTTTGCGTCGCATGGTTTCTGTGGTGCCGATACCGTAATCAACATGAGACTCAACCCCACGTGCTCGACGATCCCGAACACCTTGAGCATACGTCTCAAGCCAACCTTCAACAAAACGATCAGTCCCTAAGCACAGCGCCATTGCCTCTTCCTGTTGAGCCAGCGCGATCGGTTCCAACGCACCCGTATTATTGGAAGCACCGATTAGCGCGAATGGAATACCAGGTGCCTGAAATGAATGCAGATCAAGCAATACATCGTGTTGCTCAAGCATCGGACAAAGGACATTACATATGAAGTCTTCAAAGTCTTGTGGATTGTCACTAACACGCATATTCCGGTTCAGGTTACGGTCGCCGTGACGGCGTTCAAGCTGAAATGCAAGTGGATTGGTGATCGGCACCATAGTGAGAGCACCTTGCTCAATACAGACTTCCCCACTTTCAATCTCTTGTTGTAAACGCTTGAGTGCTTTCGTCCCACAGGTCTCGTTTCCGTGCACAGCACCCAAAATAATTAGCTTTGGTCCTGGCCGTAAACCGACAAACTGATATACAGACAAGCCGGTAGGCTTACGAAGTTCCTTCATAATCCACCCATCATAATATTTCGTCTTGTTTCAATGTTCGCATCATATAAAAAGCTCCACAACGCGTTACCCTCTGCTCTGCGCGGTATACCTGATATCAATTAGGTAATTTAGCTTTTCGAAGATACGGTGTCAGCGTCTCAAAGCTACCAAACTTTGCTTTAGCATCCATGTCACTGACAGCCGCAGGTATAACAATATCATCACCCACTTGCCAATTAGCTGGCGTTGCCACGCCGTTCGTTGCAGATGTCTGAAGCGCATCAAGCGCTCTAAGCACTTCTGCAAAGTTACGACCAACCGTCATCGGATAGGTCATGGTGAGCTTGAGCTGCTTATCGGGTCCAATAATAAAAACTGAGCGCACGGTGGCACTGTGAGCCGGCGTTCGGCCATCTGGCATATACGCTTCAGCAGGTAACATATCGAACGCTTTCGATACGGCAAGATTGTCATCGGCGATGATTGGAAACTGAGCCTTTACACCACCCACCTTTTCAATATCCTTTTTCCAATTTCGATGATCCTCTGCGCTATCTACCGAAATACCAATCACTTTGGTACTGCGCTTGTCCCACTCATTCTTAAGCTGAGCAACCGCCGCAAATTCAGTAGTACATACGGGCGTAAAGTCCTTCGGGTGTGAAAACAGTATCGTCCAGCTCTCGCCCACAAAGTCATGCAATGAAGTCTTACCCTCATCAGTTTCCACTTTTAAATTAGGTATTATGTCGTTAATTCTTAGGCTCATATTTTTCTCCTGTAATATCGCTCTCGGGCTAGTACAAAATACACACTTATCATGCCACTACATAACCTGGCTACGTTTTCATATTTCGCTTCCAGGACATATATTACACTGAGTAAATCATGAGACGATATTTATAATGGTATTTTTCTAATATCTAGTAACGACTCCAACTGCTTCAAGTTAAACCGATATATTAAATCTATTAATTAACCAAACACCAGTTAAGTCTGCAGGCGCGTAGCAAATAGTTTCTCATAGAGGAATTAGTAATTTTAGTAAGTTATTTTCTGTTCATTTTCTTGAGCGGTTTAATCAGCTCAAACGCTGAGTTTATAATATGATTTCTTCTGCGCATAAACACGCCATTATCCTTGAAACTCAAACCACATAAATTCAGTCTAGAGCCCAATTTCACTGAGATCGATCAGGTGGAAGAGGTCATCAGACGACAGGGCTACGCGTACATTGCCCCAGGTGACCTCTTTGGTCTCGTTAACACAACCACAAAAGAACTCCAAGCGCTGACTGACTCGTGGCACCACCTGACGCTAGATGAGTACCTAAAGGACGGAGGTAAATACAGAAAGCGACGACACGCGAGCCTAAAACTTCACCAATCTGAGGTAGATGTGGTCCCACAACGGGCCCATTGGCAACCGACAACCTACAACGCACTTCATGGCGGCATGCACCGATGGTTCGATCCCATTACTGCGGACGTTTTATCTTCGAAATTTTTTAAAGAATTGCTGACTTGGTTGGCCAAGGTAGCTGAACACATTGACGGCACAAAATTCTGGTATGGCGAGGCACATCAATTTCGTATTGACACGACTGACGGCATTGGTCGGCCTACGCCAGAGGGAGCGCATCGAGACGGCGTAGATTGGGTTGCCCTATGCCTGATTGAGCGACATAACGTGACGGGCGGTGAAACGCATATCTTCGAAGTGGACACCATGAATGGACAACGATTCACCATGTCTCAGCCATGGAGCCTTCTCATACTCAACGACAGGCGAGTCATCCACGAGACGACACCAATTCAGCCCAATGGCACAGACGGCTGGCGTGACACACTGGTGATTACCCTTAGGGCAGAAGGTTTTCTCGATGATACCCCTGAGAACCAAAAGCTACAGTCCAAGACAATCTCATAAAGATTACCCTCACAAAATGGTGCATCGCAATAGTGCGTATGTTAAAGAGGGCATACTGTTTTGGTGCCAATACCGAGTCTCCACCGTATAAAACGTCCCATTTTAACCTGGTACGCTAATTGCTTTACTCCAAGGTGAGGCTGCACTGAACCTCAAATTTCACAACCTTGGAGAAATAGAACTAATGAAAAAATATGCATTAACCACAGCAACACTTCTAACCGCACTATCTGGTGCCGCACTTGCAGCGGATATTGGCGGCGGCTTAAACCTAAGCGGTAACCTTGGAATGGTATCCGAGTATTACTGGAGGGGACAGGACCAAAATCGTAGCGACCCAGCAGTCCAGGGTGGTTTTGATTTGGCTCATGATTCTGGACTTTACTTAGGCGTTTGGAGTTCTGCTGCCGGCGGTACCGCTTCCTCAGAGGTGGATGTCTACGGTGGCTTTGCGGGAAAAATGGGTCCCGTAAGCTATGACGTAGGCATGATCACGTATCAGTATCCAGGCGTAGGCTCACCAACCAACACAAACCCAAGCTTTGAAGAGGCTTACCTTAGCCTAGGAACCACTGTTGCCGCTGTTGACTTTGGTGTCAAGTATTACGGAGCTCAGTCAGATGACAATGATGCAACAGAGTTCAGCATTGGTAGTGAATTCAAAGGAGTCAGTGCCTCATATACCCTAGGTAGATATGAGAAAACTGGGGACTACTACTCACTCACAATATCGAAAGAAGTCTTAGCGGCTTACCCAATCGAAATCGCTCTTACACAGACCGAAATGGACTTTGATAGCCTTACAGCTACAGATGACGATGCGCTGATCTTCAGCGTGTCTAAAGGGTTCTAAGCCTCTCTCTTAAGTACATAATATCTCCTCAATGAAGGTCGGCTAGAAGCATCCAGCTTCTAGCCGATTTTTCATAGCGATGATTGCTAACCTCGATATAGTTATGATCGAGAGACCATATAAAAAGAGTTGACAGGCTGCAAACTAACCGTTGTCAGGATTTAAGCGTTTAGCGTAAGCTTTGCTCCTATGCCCTCAAACTCATCACTGGCCTCTTCATTGTTCTGGTCTGCGATTCTTGCAGCCAGCCATGCAAACGCTGCCTCAGAACTGATTTCAGATTGCGACGTGTGTCCTACCCTTGCGGTCATCCCCGCCGGAGAAATAGACATACGACTGCCTCCAGGCGCATTGGGGCGAGGTCATAATGTTGGCTGGTACCGGCGGGTTATTTTTTCCCAACCATTCGCTGCGGGTATCTATGAAGTGACCAACAGTCAGTGGCAGGCCTGCATTGATGACGAAGGATGTGACCGTCTTGACGTTGACACGACCCTCTTGGGACAACACCCCGTCACACAAGTGAATTGGAAACAGGCCATCAAATATACAAAATGGCTGTCTAAAAAAACTGCGTTCAACTACCGGCTCCCTTCTAATACAGAGTGGGAATATGCTGCGAGAGGTGATCTGGGTATGAATCGATACTTCAATCTAGAGCCTGAACGCGTTTGTAAATATGGTAATGTCTATGATCGAACTGCAGAGTCGGAGCTGGGTTACGGCCTCGACACCCTACCTTGCGACGATGGCCAGGTCACTCTATCCAGGGTCGGACAGTTCTCAGTGAACCAGTTCGGATTATACGACACCATTGGCAATGCATACGAATGGACGGAGGATTGTCCCAGCCCGGGTGGTCAGGGTCGTGGTGGATTTCCAACTACCGGCAAACCATGGCTCGCAGGCGACTGCTCCCTACGAGGGTACCGGGGTAGCTCCTGGTTATCCAACGAGCCCTATTATTTAACTGAATCAACTCGGTTTAAACATTTCATCTCGAGCGAGGAAGATCTCGGTTTTCGAGTTGTTCGTGACTTGTCAGAATAAAACGTCTTTTATTCGACCTAACGCCTAATCGCAGCGCGCGCCTCAATGACATCATCACGCATATTCTGAGTCAACATCTCTCCTGATTTTTTACCCTTCATTAAGGCCCGTGCCGTCTCATACTTTGCGTCATTCCAAAACATCAAGCAACCATTACAACCACGTCCGCAGCATCCACGAAGCCCTTTGCTCGTCGTCTTGGCACGCTTATTTAGTGTTTCAATACTGATGGTGTTTTTTAGTCGCTGTACCGCGTCTCCATAGCGCTCAGGAGAAGACCGACCCAACTCAATTTTCTGTGTCAACTGATCAAGACGTATGCGTTCCCACTCTTCATCAGTCAATAAAGACTCTTTTCTCACGACTGTAAACTCCGGAAATTTTCTCAGTATATCCTCTGAGCTCTCCCGATCAAATGCCGATAAAGGAATCCGTATTTTGCATTCAGGGCCGCCATGAATAACTTCTTGCGGTCCGTCCATACCCAACACCTCGAACTCATACAAACGCAGCAGTACCGGCTCATCCTTGGAGTTTGGTGGAATGAATTCGAGCACATCCCCTGATCGAAGTTTATTCTTAACCTCCATGATTAATGCATCTTCTGTGGCCGAGCGCACAATGCCGCCAAATTCCCAGGCGGCAACGCTGTTCGTATTTTCATAATTGTGTGCGTAATTTGTGACGCGCCCTTCATGAAAAGCCAACGTATAACCGCGATTACCGGTCATCTCAAGTTCACGCATATACAGACGATAATCCCAGACGTCTGGATCCTCATAATAATCATCAATCGCCCGACGATACGCGCGCGCGGTGGTCGCCAAGTAATAAGGGCTCTTACCACGACCCTCGATTTTGAGACTATCCACCCCAATTCTTAAGTAATCATTGAGCTTCGGCATCAGACACAGATCCTTTGAATTGAGGATGTATGACCCGCGGTCATCCTCCTCAATTGGCATTAAATCCCCTGGTCGGTGTCCTTCCTCGAGTACAAACTCGAAGAGCTTCATATTTTCTTCGGAGAGCTCAAGTTCTTTAATCGTGCCATCATTTAAGCGCAAGCGGACCTTATATTGCCACCGACAACTGTTGGCACAATTTCCCTGATTAGCACCTCTTTCGGCCATAAAATTAGAGAGCAAACAGCGACCTGAATAGGTCATACACATGGCACCATGAACAAATGTCTCAAGACGCACATCCGTGCACTTTTCCCGAATCTCTTCTAGCTCAGAAAACGTCACTTCCCGTGCCATAACAATCAGTTCAGCACCTTGGTCTTTCCAGAACTTGACAGTCATCCAGGAGCAAACATTCGCCTGGGTAGATATATGAATATTAAATTCTGGAGCGTACTCACGAAGGTAATGAAAAACACCAGGATCTGAGACAATAACCCCATCTGGTCGCACCTCTTTCAACGTATCGATATACGCGTCGAGCTTTAGAATATCTTTGTTATGCGTAAAGATATTCAGAGCCAAATAAACGCGAACATTACGTGCGTGCGCGAAGCTGATCCCTTCCTTAATATCTTCAAGGGTAAGCTGAGACTTAGTCCGCATAGACATATCCGGTGTACCCATATAAATGGCATCCGCTCCATATAGGACAGCTACTTTGAGCCGTTCCAGTGAACCAGCTGGCATCAGCAGCTCTGAACGACGTACCGGCGCATTTTGCATACTCAACTCCTGGAAACTAAATTAAACAAAACTATTGTGCGCTTAGTCGCTAACAACGCAGACCCAGTCTTACCTCGAATTGTCGTCAGCTTGTAATAACAGCGCACTCAGCGCAGTGAACATCAAAATCAATAAGCATTTAAATGTGTTCATACCGATACTCGAAGCCACGAAGACACACAAAATAATTATAGATTACAGACCACATACAACACTGTCTCATTTAACCACTTATGCTATCAAAAACACAGGCTTAGTAGAACACCATCTTAGGTATTAAATATAAAATGAACCGTACAGGCCTAAAGTATCAGAAATATGACACGCTCAACCCCGACCAAATGGTATCCACTCAACGATGGGTTTACGCTTACCGAACAAGCAAATGAACGATCAAAATCAAAATAAACTAAACTCTAACAATTACAGATCAATTAAGTAGTTCTTAAAAAAATTTAATACTCAAACGGAGGAAATATGAGGTTTTTGAGAGTTCTAGGGCTAGTACCTATAGTCGCGTTACTCACCCTGATGACACAACCGGCCAGCGCTGATCATCATGGCGGCAGTAAAGTGATCATGAGGGGTAATCTCGTAACGGCCGACCCAGAGACAATCAAGTGGGAGCGTAATGGCTTTACACCATGGGGCATGCACCTGATCGTGATCCACGGAGATCCTCAAAAACCTGAGCCCTACACCTTCCGTGTCAAAATGCCCTCCGGCTACAAACTCCCCCCACATAAACACAAGGATCAACGAACGGTGACCGTTTTAACAGGGACTTACTGGATCGGTAGTGGTGAGCAATTCGATATGAAAGCCATGGAAACCATGGAAGCAGGGGCATTCTACATTACAGAAGCCAATACCCCTCATTACGCCTGGGCACGAACTGAAGTGATTCTCCAGGAATCTGGATATGGACCGACAGATTTATCATGGATTAACCCAGAGGATGATCCAAAATATCAAAAATAGTTGTGTCACAAAAGGTCGATAACATCCGGCCTTTTGGAATTCACCTGACCTGGCTGCAAATCAAATCAAAAGTAGTGCGCGCATGCCCTTGGTCTTTAATCGACAACCACATTTGTCTCGACATGTGGCCAGAAGACCACACAACTTCACCGGCCTCATCCACCATATCAATTTGCGTAATGCGATTAAGCTCCCGCACACAATCTAATTCGAGACGAGCTTTAGTGATTTTAAATGCAACCTGCTTATCTTCCTCAAACTTGTCCGACATCACACGTGTGTAGACCCCTTTTTTAATGACATTTATATTTTCTCCTTCAACCCGCATTGAATCGATATCCACGTAGTACTTAGCCTCCGCATCTGCCCCCACATCAACCCATGCTTCTGCTGACACAAGAAATGGTAAGAGAAAAACCATAGAAACCAGATAGTTTGAGCGCATAGATCTACCTATTTACCTTTAAACTTGTTTAAGCTTTCTTAGTTTCGCGATGAGTGCCGAAGTCAGCTCATCAATTGATGACAGAAGTTCTGGTGACAGTGTACCACTATCGGAGAAAACTTTACCCGCATGCGCCATCGAAAATGGTCGGGGAAGAACCATAACACCAAGATATTGCAACTGAGTGGTTAAGGCAGTCATAGACCGTACACCACCACTTCCTCCAACGGTTGCAGACATTAGTCCGGCTACCTTTCCATCATAAGATGACAATATCGGATCTTCAAGACTGCTGCGTCTTGATAACCAATCCAAGCAATTTTTCAATACTCCAGGAAAAAAGCCATTATATTCAGGCGTTGCAATCATCAGCCCATCGGCATCCATGAACTGTTTCTTTAATGCTTGGACAGCGCTCGGCAACCCATCACGCGCCTCTAGATCAGCATCGTAAAAAGGTACAGGCGTTTTACTTAAATCTATCTCAGACACAACCGCTCCATGACGCTCTGCGCTACTGAGCGCTAACGCTAGAAGTCTTTTGTTGAAGGACTCCTTACGAAGACTACCTGATACACCTAATATTTTTAAATCTTTTTTTTCCATCATATTTCCAATCTTTTTCTCACATTATCGCTCATCTGAATCTCAACGGATTCATGCGTGCCTTCAAGCTACGCTCTACTGGACAAGACAGCCCAAGTAACTCAGACACCAACACTTCCGCAGCTAAGGGCCCCCAGGTAAAACCCTTAGCCCCGAGTCCTGTTAGTGCATATAGCCCGGGACCTACAACCCCTACATGAGGCATTCGATCGTACGTGGCATATCGAACACCCACCCAAGCCTCAGTAACCGTTTCCTGCGCCCCACGATGAGTCGCACCTAAAACACGATCTAAACGCTGCATATTCTCCAGATTATCTTCATAACGATATTCTATCGAATCACTGTCAACATCAAAGGTTCCAGAGGACCATACACTACCCTCACCCAACCCAGCGACGTAACCAGCACCGCATACCGCCCCATCAAAGGATAGATTTAAGCCAGAGATCTTAGTTGCTTGGCCACGGATGCTTTGTAGTTTCATTTTAACCTCAGGTAATAATTGTTGAATGCTCTGGGCATTTGCCAAAACCAGAGGACTTGTCACGTCAATTGAACCTCCCGCAATATCGAGCTCAAAGTGATCATTGCGATTAGATATCCTCGACACAGGGGAGTCTGTCAATAACTCTATAGATTGCCTACGCAAAAAAGTGGCAAAACCAATTTGGCACTCTCTTAACTGACCGGCCGTAGCCATCCCGATGCCACGCCCACCAAAGCTCTTGATATCGTCTGCACCATAATCAAGTATTCTTAGCACCTCCTCACCAAGATCGAGACGCACCATCGCGTCACACATCTTTTTCCACTCTGCATCGGACTGAGGTAATTGGACTGCTCCTGTTTCAGACCAACCAATTGCCTGCAATCGTGAGAGCGATCGATAAAATTGAACAGCATAGAAGTACGCGTACCAACTAAATTGTCCTCGCGGACCAAAATCGAGAGATACCGGAGGACGTACTAGTGGCAATGGGTTACTAGAACCCTGCCCCATTATCGTCTGACATGATTCAATGATTGTAGTGTCGACGCCTAACTCACTAGTGCGCAGCGCCACAGAACAACCGGCAATACCAGCTCCAATAACCGTAACTGGATCGAAGGCTTTCCGTTTCGGTTTTGCGTTTTGAACAAAAATACCAAAGAGCATTTCTCGCTTTTGTCCAAATCCTTGCTTTCTTTGAATATCAAAGCCGGCATTCGTCATACCGTGACGCACCTCACCCGCGCTGCTGTAGGTGCTGAATGTTGCCCCCTCAGCGGCAAGACGCCTTAAACTGAAAAGTAATCCCGCCGTCCATAGATCATCATTTTTCCGAGGGGAAAAACCGTCTAGGTAAAACACATCCACCGATGCATCGAGCTCATTGATAGTAGACACCGCATCACCATAAATAAGAGTGAGTATCACCTTTGGATATAACCGAATGCGATGAAAGCCCGACATGACCGGTGGTAAGTTATTGATGAGTATATCCGCATGCGCATGGTCACCAATGACTGCATGCAAACACTGTCGAAGCGAATCCTTATCAAACGGATGTTTTTCAAATGCTATGTAATCCAATACGCAATCATTGGCAAAGACTGCATGAGCGTCCAGAGTTGCCAACAAGTTCAAACCAAGGCCAAATCCAAATTCAAGTATCGTGATTTTATGCTCGTGACGGAACCTCTCAGATAGATGGTTCGCCTCAACAAAAACATATTGCTTTTCTGCTAGACCACCAGACTTTGAGAAATACACATCATCGTAATCACGGGAATACATAACCCCGTCTCGGATCTCATAATTTGCCGGCACAATGGAGACTGGCCACGAAGCACGTTTCATCAATTGAATTGTTTTTTTAGTTTAGGCGATAATGTTAGCTCTCAGTTTAAACCGAATAACCGATAGCTATGAACACCTCGTTGAATCTGATATGACAAAGTTAGTAAAGCCTCTTTTAATGTACTGTCTCTCAACCATAGTTTTTAGTGTCTATGCGATGACTCCAAAGTATCCATATGAACCGGTCGTGACTACTTGCCTAAATGAAGTCACACTCGTGGGGGAAGGACTCATCAGTACTGATACACAAATACCGTTACTGCGTTTACAAGCTGACCTCACAATATTAGAAAATACAGAGATTACCCATTGCCCCTCTATACCAAACATTAAATTTGTATTTCTTAAGTTTAATGAGGATGAATCGGTATTAATATTTAATAAATTGATTGGGACAAATATTTCGGTAACTGGCTCGATAAAGCCTGGTGATGCACATCACGTGAAACAAGTGACTTTAACAATTAGGACTATTGTTCCGATTGAGTAGTATAGGATCGATGAATATCGCAAACAAAAAGGCTTAGCAAAATGCTAAGCCTTTTTGTTTTTGGCGACCCCAAGGGGATTCGAACCCCTGTCGCCGCCGTGAAAGGGCAGTGTCCTAGGCCTCTAGACGATGGGGT
>JAQBTV010000018.1 GCA_027624715.1 Pseudomonadota bacterium | reverse complement strand
CATTTGGCCAAATTGGGGGGTGGGGGTACGGTGGGGTCTGGATTTCAGGAAATTAAGAAGGGGTACCCCTATTGTTTAATATAGATCTATGAGCAAAGATAAACGTGGTCTTAGAGATGTGGAATTGTCTGGGAAGATTAAGATCCAGACCTTCAAGCAATTTCAACTGAAGCGGCTCATAAAGGATGGCACGGTTATTCCTGCATCAAAGCTAGCGGAAGCCAAGGGATCTAGAGTTACAACGCAGCCGAGACTTTGAGGCATTCATTGCGGATGAGGAACGCCATGGCAAAACTGCAACAACAGCACCAGAAGACAAGTTAAAGAACTTGCCCCTCACTCATGAGAGATTTGAAGATTGATAGGTATGTTTTTAGGTATGTAGGAATAAAAAAATCCATTTAAGGCTTATTTTATATGTTTGTCTGGCGGAAGCGGTGAGATTCGAACTCACGAAGGACTTACGCCCTTGCCGGTTTTCAAGACCGGTGCATTCAACCGCTCTGCCACGCTTCCTGTGTCTCATTATCCCCTATTTTAGACGTATTAACCAAGCGGAAATCTCAGAAATTTTTTCTTATTCATTTATAATAGGAGTTGAGTTTAGCGTTCTCAACTGGCAGTTAGTGTTAGATTTACCAGCTGGCTGAGTTCATTTTCTTTAAAAAAATAAGGGGCTTTAAATCAAATGCAATCAAACGTTCATGCTTCGACCACTAGTGGTGTCTTAGGAGCTCAACAGTTAAAAGTTCTAAGAAACACTTACCTAATGTTGGCTATCACCATGGTCCCCACAATTATTGGGGCATTCGTTGGTATGGCTTCGAGTAGTATTGTTTTCAAGCATCCCATCATAAGCTCACTCATCATGTTAGGTACCGTCATCGGGTTACAGTATGCGATTGCTGCAAATCGCAATAATGGTCTAGGTGCTGCGTTACTTCTCGGCATGACCTTTATCTTAGGATGGTGGTTAGGTCCAATTTTGAATGTAGCACTTTCGTTGAGGAATGGACCTGAACTCATTGGTTTAGCCGCAGCTGGAACCGGAGGTATTATGGTTGTCATGAGCGTAATCGCAACCACATCAAAACGGGATTTCAGCTTTATGGGTAAGTTCCTATTTGTCGGCATGATCGTACTGATCATCGCCATGTTCGCAAATATGTTCCTTCAGATACCGGCCCTTGCTTTAACGATATCAGCTCTGGCCATCTCAGTCTTCTCGATGTTCCTCTTGCACGATGTGAGCCGGATCGTCAACGGAGGAGAAACAAACTACATCATGGCAGCCACGGGTGTCTACATGAGTTTATTTAATATATTCGCAAGCCTACTTCACTTACTAATGGCACTGGCAGGAAATCGAGATTAACAAAGTGAAGTTTAAAAAAAGAGCGCGATTTATCGCGCTTTTTTTATTTCTCAAAGTATGCGATAGATTCAACATGAGACGTATTCGGAAACATGTTGACGATACTCGCTGAGATTAAACGATACCCATGCTCATGTACCAGTATGCTGGCATCCCGCGCTAAGGTAGCTGGATTGCACGACACGTACACTATTTTTTTAGGGCCATTATTCCCTATACGTTTTATGAGCTCCATTGCTCCATCACGTGGAGGATCAATAAGTAGCTTATCAATCGCCCTAAGAGCCTTGTAAGCGGGGCACCCTTCTATAAAAAGGTTAGCAACAACAAACTCACAGCGGTCAGACAATTGGTTACGAATGGCATTAGCAGTTGCCCGATTAATCAGTTCTTGATTCGCTTCAAGTCCAATAACTTGTGCACCACTTCTTGCAATTGCTAATGAAAAATTTCCCAACCCACAAAACAAATCTGCGACACGCTCACCGGGTTGCAACTTGAGTAGGCTAATTGCACGACGAACCAATACCGAATTTACGTCTGTATTAACTTGTGTAAACTCTGATAAACCAAACTCAAACGTCAGGTTCATATCAGGGATACTGTACGTTAAAGCAACTGGAAGTTCAGGATAGATCTGACTCAGCGTCCCAGGTCCTCCACGTTGCGTAAACATGGCCACATCATACTTCTCACCAAACTCCTTCAATGCCTTTAAATCGTCCTCGGACAGGTCTTCTAAAATCCTAAATGCTAGGACATCAACCACATCGCCACAGGCCACCTCTATTTGAGGCACTCGTTCTCGAATGGAAAATGATTCAACTAACGATCTTAGGACTGGTAGAAGCGCTGAAATATGCTTAGGCAGTACCTCACAAGAAGCCATATCCACAACGTAGCTCTTACCCTTTTCACGAAAACCAACCAGAGCTTTATCTTTTTTTATCACATAACGGCTCGACAAACGAGCACGCGAACGATATTGAAATGTGGGGCCACAGATTGGTGACAACATCTGCTCTGGCCTAACCTTTCCAATTCGAATTAGCGCATCCTCAAGTACCCGTTGTTTGATGGCGATCTGTGTTCTTGCATTAATGTGTTGAAAACTGCAGCCACCGCAAATACCAAAATACGAGCATTTCGGACTAATACGCGAGGGAGAAGGAGACTTAATATAAGTAGAGACCCCCATTTCAAAGTTTGGTTTACGTCGCTTAATCTCGACACCCACTGTCTCTTGAGGAAGCGCGTTATCAACAAAGATTACTTTATTGTCATGACGGGCAATACCACGCGCTTCATGATCGACAGATTCAATCAGAACCTCCATAGTGGCACCCACTGGATTACACCCAATCCTAAAAAAAAATCGAGGACACTATGAGTACATCACTAAGCGGGAAAAACACCCATAGACAGATAACGGTCTCCCCTGTCACAAACAATAGAGACGATCGTTGCATTTTCAAGGGTCCCGCATAACTGCAAAGCAACCCACATCGCACCACCAGCCGAGATCCCAGCGAATATTCCCTCTTCTTTTGCCATTCGACGTGTCGTCTCCTCCGCGTCCGTCTGTGACACCTCGATTACTCGATCAACCCGTTTAGGATCAAAAATTTTCGGCAAATAAGCCTCCGGCCACTTTCTGATTCCTGGTATTTGAGACCCATCCGTGGGTTGGCAACCGATAATTTGAATCTTCGGGTTTTTCGTCTTTAGATAGCGAGACACACCCATGATCGTACCTGTAGTGCCCATACTTGAAACAAAATGAGTGATGCGCCCGTCTGTCTGCTCCCAAATTTCTCGTCCTGTATTCTCGTAGTGGGCTAGCGGATTATCGGTATTAGAAAACTGATCAAGAATAACGCCCTCTCCACGTGCTTGCATATCTTCAGCGATATCTCTTGCACCCTCCATACCTTGAGGTTGCGGTGTCAGTATGAATTTTGCGCCAAAAGCAGCCATCGTCTGTCTTCTCTCGATCGACAAGTTTTCTGGCATCACCAAAACCATCTTATACCCCTGCATTGCCGCCACCATTGCCAGAGCAATACCGGTATTACCAGAAGTGGCTTCGATAAGCGTATCTCCCGGTTTAATACGTCCAGCTTCTTCAGCTTTCATGATCATCGACAACGCAGCACGATCTTTTACTGATCCTGCTGGATTATTGCCCTCCAGCTTTCCTAAAACGAAGTTAGTAGTCTGTCCCGGCATTCGTTTTAAACGTACTAAAGGCGTATTACCAACTAAATCATCAAGTGTTTTATAGGACATTTAAGAGTATTACTCTTTAAGAACAATTAGAGATGGTGAGGAAATCAACATACGCCTCTACCCCCGACGCGACATCATGGAAAACGACTTCCGATCCAGAACCTCGTAGCCGCTCTAAATTCGCTTCAGTGAAGCTCTGATAGCTTGAAACCAAACCTTCCGGGAAAGAGCGATACGTAATGATCTGCTGATCTAACATTTCATCCAGCGTCAGCAAACCTTCTCCGTGGCTTTTTCTCACGGCATTTATGGTCGCTACCGCCAATTCGTTAAAGGTTTGCGATTGGCCAGTGCCGCAATTATAGATACCTGATCGATCGGGATGATCTAAAAATTCTAGATTTACCTTCACTACGTCATCCACATAAACAAAATCTCGTCTTTGCTCTCCTGCAGCATACCCGCCACTACCCTCGAATAACTTTAACAAACCGCCCTCGGACATTTGATTAATTAAATGATACGAGACGGACGCCATCTGTCCTTTATGACTTTCTCTAGGACCATACACATTGAAATATCTCAAGCTAACAATTTGTGATTTCGCCTCATGCAGTCTTTCCCGAACGATCTCATCGAAAAGAAATTTAGAATAGCCATATACATTTAACGGAGCCTCGTTGACCCTATCTTCTTTAAAGTGAGTACCCGCACCATAAACTGCAGCAGATGACGCACAAATAAAATGGATCTCGTTCCGAATCGCATAATCCAACAGATCAATTGAGTATTGATAATTATTATCAATCATATAATTACCATTCAATTCCATCGTGTTTGAACAGGCTCCCTGATGAAAAATTGTGGAGACTTTAGCTTCAAATTTATTCTCACGCACGAGATTACGAAACTCATCTTTATGCAGGTACTGCTTAAACTGGCACCCTATTAGATTTTTGAACTTATGAGATGAACCAATATTATCTACAACCCAAATGTCGACGATGCCACGCGCGTTCAAGCCCCGAATCAAATTCGAACCAATGAAGCCTGCACCGCCTGTTACAATCACTGACATCTAATACTCACCCTCAGGAAAAAGCTCATCAAAATTTACCGTGGCAGTTCCAAGCTTACCCACCACAATTCCTGCAGCACGATTAGCAAAAGCTACTGATTCCTCAATATCACAACCACTTGCGAGCATCGCCGCTAAAATTCCAATCACCGTATCTCCTGCGCCGCTGACGTCATAAATTTCTTGCGCTGAAGTAGGAAAGCTCAACGAACGATCCCCTCTGAATAAACTCATGCCCTCCTCACTGCGAGTTAGTAATAAGCCCTTTAAGCGGAGGTCTTCGAGCAATGTATTAACTTTCTGAGTGAGTTCCTCTTCAGACTGCCAAGAGCCAACAACATTTCTTAACTCAGTCTTATTCGGCGTAATGTATGAAGCACCATAATATTTCTCAAAATCAACACCCTTAGGATCAACAAGTACGCATTTATCTGCTTTATTGGCTTCTCTAATCATTTTAGCAATATGCTGCAACCCCCCTTTACCGTAATCTGAAAATACAATTACATCTGCGTCCAATACGAGGTCAGCATAACGCTTTAAGGTTTGGTTTAAAACTTCGTGTGTTGGCGTACTTTCGAAATCAATCCGCACTAACTGTTGACGTTGTGCAATTACACGAGTCTTAATCGTCGTTGAGAGCTTCTTATCAAGAAGCAAGTGTGACTCAATATGATTACGTTCCAACAAGGCCTCTAACTCCCGCCCCTCTTGATCATCACCTCTAACCGAGAGCAATTTTACCTGCGCTCCTTGCTTCGCAATATTCAATGCGACATTACCGGCGCCACCTAGTCGATATTCCGTCTTATCAACCCGCACCACTGGAACAGGTGCCTCGGGAGAGATACGATCAGCACTACCGAACCAATACCGGTCCAGCATCACATCTCCGACAACAAGAATTTGAGCAGACTTTAATCTTTGTTTTAATTCATTAATGTTCATAACAAGCGAATCTACACTCACAGACAGGAAGTGTACTCGGTTTTCTATAAATCCAACTTATATACTATTTTCTATATCCTGTATGACTAAGTTTAATACACTGACTGGATCTTGCGCTTGTGTAATAGGTCGACCGATCACAAGATAATCAGCACCCTGTTTTATCGCTTCAGAAGGCGTCATTACCCGTTTCTGGTCATCGGTGGCAGATCCAGACGGACGAATGCCTGGTGTTACTTTGATAAAAGTGTCGCCAAGCATCATATTAAGTTCCTTAACTTCACTAGCCGAACAGACGACTCCGTCTGCCCCAGATTTTTGAGCTAGATGCGCTAATCGCTTCACCATGTCCAAAGGTTCCTGATTAAATCCAATTGTCTTCAAACCCGCCGCATCCATTGACGTCAATATAGTTACGGCAGTAAGCAAAGATCGATTAGGAGCATTTCCAAGTCCACTTCTTGCTGCCTGAATCATCTCTGCCCCGCCTAAGGCATGTACATTGACCATCCAAACACCAAGATCTCGAGCAGCGGCACAAGCTCGTTCAACTGTATTAGGAATATCGTGATATTTGAGATCTAAGAACACAGAAAAACCCTTCTTGACTAACATCTCAACTGGTCGAGGCCCAAGGGCAGTGAAAAGTTCTTTACCAATCTTTAACCCGCACAGCTCAGGATTAATCAGATCGACAAAACTCATCAAATGTTTCTCGTTTGAAAAATCTACGGCAACAATAACTTTTGATTTCACACATTTCCTTCCGCTTGAACTGATGTTGGCACATAAGTGTCTACCAGCCTGCATGCCGGACACCGCCAGTAGTGCGCTTGCGCACGAAAACCACAATTGTCACAGACATGGGCAGAATCTTGGCCATACTGTTTTGCCACTTCAATAAGCAAATTCACGTCGTCAAGATAACTTTCACTTGAATCTTTTTTAATCAATTCAAGAATAGGAATAGCCCAAGTAACGTTCGAAGTTTGTTTCAAAAATTTACGCGCAAGAGCGCGAGCAGATTCGTGCCCTTCTAACTCGAGACTCAACTTAAAAGTGGCCACCAATACATCATGATTTGAACCAATTTCAATGATTCCCTTAAGCTTTTCTAAACATTGCTTTTGAGATCCCAACTTATCATGGCACTCAATCAGCGAGTCCACTACTAGTCCCAGATAACCTAAAGCGTAATGCTCCAATTTTCCCCATTCATGGATAGCCTCATGATAACGACCTTGCCCTTTGAGAATATCACCCAACACTATTCTAGGTCTGGGAGCTATCGGATTTTCACTTAAAGCCTCATAGAGCCAATATAGAGCTTGGTTGTAGTCCTCTTTGCCTTGATAGCTCAACGCAATTTCGACCATAAAATGTGCAATCTCTGGGCCTTTTGATTCACCAGTGGTTTCTTGTAATTTTCGAGCTACCTCTACAGCATGAACCCAGTCATTCCGGTTCACGTATAGATCCATCATAAGCTTCAACGCTTCCGGCGCATACTCCTTGCTACCGACGCGCTTCAGAAACTCCTCAGCTCGATCATGCATCCCTGCCTTGAAAAAATCCTGGCCCACCGCAAGAATTGCCCTATTTCTTTGGGCACCTGTTAATTCCGGTCTATCGAGTAAGCCTTGATGCACCGCTAGTGCACGCTGTATCTCACCTTTATCGCGAAATAGAACACCAACAGCAAACTGCAACTCAACTGAATCTGGTTCGGCGAGAGAAAGCTTAACTAAAACTTCGACTGCCTTATCTCTTTCTTGGTTGAGTAGGAAGTTTAACCCTTCGATATATATCGATGGAATTTGTCTAGTCTCATTCATGAGCTGCCTGATATCGATCTTAGCCGCAAGCCACCCAAGAAAAAAAAACAACGGGAAAGCGAGCAACCACCAGTTTTCAAAATCCATCGAATATTCCTACATATCTATTGGCGCTTCTTGATAGTTCATCTACTAAACCAAGTCACCGTAGCCTCCAGCACCAAGCCCATCATAAAAACTATAAATATAACTACCGCAAGCGGCAAATCAAACTCATAAACATTAGCAAACTGTAGTGTGACCACTCAAAATTATAGATTGCAAAAACAAAAATTAGAGTAGACGGAAAGGATTAGCTTTAACAAGCCGGATACAAATCTAAGCATGCTATATGACCTCTCCTTATTCAGTAAAATAAGCTACGAAAAGCGAAAAAAAAGCGCTCGAGAAAATTTCGACCGCTCTTCCAACCTACTTTAACATCGACAGTTCTGCATCCAACAATAATTCCGCAATCACATTCCAGATTTAGCATTCACTCTATTCTTAAGCTCTTTCCCGGGCTTAAAGTGCGGTACGTACTTTGGTAACACAGAGACTTGCTCACCGCTCTTAGGGTTTCTCCCATTTCGAGGAGGTCTATAATTCAAAGCAAAACTACCAAATCCCCTAATCTCGGCGCGCTGCCCTTTTTCCAAGGTCGCAAGTACAGCCTCTAATAGCAAACCCACAGAAAATGCGACATCGTCTTCTTTGAATGCAGGCAGCCTTCCCACCAATCGACTTATAAGCTCAGACTTTGTCATACAACCTGTACTCCTTAATACATTTACTTGCAATTGTGATGCTTAATTATTCTCCATTTTTGCCTTAAGCAGAACTCCCAGATTCGTGGTGCCGGCGTTTTCTGTGTCACTATCCAACGCATGCTTCTTAATTGCATCGGTTTCCTCAGCTGCCTCTTTAGCTTTAATAGAAAGATTAACTACGCGGGTCTTCCGGTCTACTGAACTTACCATAGCCTGCACAGTTTGACCTACCGTAAAACCATCGACCGATACCCTCTTGTCTCGCGACAACTCTAAAATCTTAATGAATCCCTCCACATCACCGCCAAGATCAATGACTAAACCCTTAGCATCTAGAGATTTTACGGTACCATCTAAGACAGAACCTTTTTCGAAATCAGAAACAACATTACTACGAGGATCTGCTTCTAGTTGCTTCACACCAAGCGAAATGCGTTCTCGCTCGACATCAATCAACAAGATAATGGCCTCGACCTCATCTCCTTTTTTGTACTTCCGAACAGCATCTTCTCCCGGTTCTGTCCAAGATAAATCTGATGTATGCACCAATCCATCAATACCTCCTAGAAGACCAATAAATATACCAAAATCCGTAATGGATTTAATTGACCCTTTGACACGATCTCCTTTTGTAGCGGTAGCAGCGAATTCATCCCATGGATTTGGTGCGCATTGTTTCATTCCAAGCGAAATTCGACGTCGATCCTCGTCAATCTCAAGAATCATAACTTCCACTTCATCACCCAGCTGAACGATTTTAGCTGGATGCACATTTTTATTCGTCCAGTCCATTTCAGACAAGTGCACAAGACCTTCAATACCAGGCTCGATCTCAACAAATGCTCCGTAATCAGTCAAATTAGATATTTTTCCGTGCAATCTAGTCGTTTTAGGCAACCTTCGTGATAGCCCAGTCCACGGGTCTTCGCCTAATTGTTTCAAACCAAGAGAGACACGACTCTTCTCTTGATCAAATTTAAGTACTTTAGCTTCTACTTCATCACCAATATTCACAATCTCCGAAGGATGCTTGACTCTACGCCATGCCAAATCAGTAATATGTAGCAAACCATCAATACCACCAAGATCAACAAATGCACCATAATCAGTAATGTTTTTAATAACTCCTTTGACTACGGCACCTTCCTGAAGATTCTCAAGGATTTTTTGACGCTCTTCGCCAAGACTATCTTCCAACACT
Organism: Pseudomonadota bacterium; assembly: GCA_027624715.1. Lineage (NCBI taxonomy): Bacteria > Pseudomonadati > Pseudomonadota > Pseudomonadota bacterium. Next base: position 12,729 of record JAQBTV010000018.1, on the reverse strand, counting down.
GCACGTCTGGACACGACAACATTATTCCGACGTCGATCTAATTTGATCACCTTAAATTCAAGCGTTTTTTCTTCGTAAGGCGTTGTATCCTTAACTGGTCGTACATCCACTAAAGATCCGGGTAAGAATGCTCGAATAGTGTCCAGCGTAACGGTAAGCCCGCCTTTAACACGCCCAGAAACGAAACCTTCAACAATCGTACCTTCTTCCATTGCCTTTTCCAAACTCAACCACGCGGCCATTCTTTTGGCTTTTTCACGCGATAGTTTAGTCTCACCATATCCGTCCTCAATCGACTCAATAGCCACCGACACATAATCGCCAATTTGTACCTGAAGCAATCCTTTATCATCTTTAAACTCTGCAAGCGCGATATAACTCTCTGACTTCAATCCCGCATTAACTACAACAAAATTATGATCGATACGCGTTACTTCCGCGGTTATTATCTCACCTGCGCGCATTTCTTGGCGCAACAAGCTCTCTTCAAACATTGCTGCAAAACTATCAGTTGCTGGACTTTCAATATTAGTGGTTGTCATAAAATATTTTTTTGGAGACAGTTAACTCAAGAAACAAACACGTTCGACTCTCTCGATTAAAGTTAAAAAAACGCATATCAAACAAGCTCGAAACAATCAGACCGTAGACCCTTGACCAGCTTCTCTATAACTACTTAGGATAGCTTGGACCACTTCGTCGACACTCTTACCTGTACTATCAAGCTCAATAGCGGACTCTGCCTGACGCATCGGAGAGAAGTTTCGAGAACCATCCTCGACATCTCTGCACCTCATCTCAGCGACAAGACCCTCCATATTAACACGGCCATTACTTTCTACCAACTGTAGAAAGCGCCTCCTTGCTCTTTCCTCTAGAGACGCTGTGAGAAAAATTTTCAACTTAGCGTCAGGAAATACCGTCGTCCCCATATCTCGCCCTTCGGCAACCAACCCTGGAGCCCGCCGAACACTCCTCTGAATCCGATACAACCGGCTTCTAATGGCTTCACTTTTCGCAACTTTACTTGCTGCCATAGAGACCTCTTCCTCTCTAATACGTCGTGACACATCCTCACCATTAACAAATAGTAGCCCACCAGAAAATTCAAGACTAATGCCGTTAAGAAAAGTCTCGACAGAAGCGCTATCATCAAGGTCAAGATTAGCGCCACTGTCCAAATAACAAAGACCAATCCCTCGATACAACGCACCGCTATCAAGATAGGAGAAACCTAACCTTTCAGCAGTCTTCTTCCCGACCGTACCCTTACCCGAACCACTCGGGCCATCAATCGTCACCACTGGCGCTTGGAGTACAGACTCTAAAATATCAAAATAATCTGGAAACGTTTTGTTAACACACAGCGGGTTGTTAATTGTAATGTTTAGACCAGCAAAGCAAGCGAGCGAGAAGCACATAGCCATACGATGGTCATCATACGTATCAATACAAACACCCTCGGTAAGCAATGTCGGCGGTTCAATCTCCAAACTACTAACTCCCTCATTTACGGTCGCGCCAAGCTTTCTTAACTCCGTTGCCATAGCGGACAGGCGATCAGTCTCTTTAATACGCCAATTCTCAATATTTCTAAGTTCACATGGTCCGTCAGCAAATAACGCGATCACCGCCAGTGTCATTGCCGCATCTGGAATATGATTAAGGTCCAAATTAAACGCTTTTACACGATTATTTTTTGGCATTGAAACGGATACCCCTCGCTCAGTCCAACTGACGTCAGCACCAATTCGGCTCAAGACATCCAAAAATTGAATATCTCCTTGGATGCTATTTTGCGAGATGTTTTGAACGACAATCGGCCCTCCGCCAAGAAGACCTGCCGCAAAAAAATAAGAGGCACTGCTCACATCAACTTCAATCTCCAAAGCACCGGGGCTGCGATAGACCTGACCCCCATCAATATGAAACTCTGCCCAATCGACGTTCTGCACCGATACGCCAAAAAGCTTCATAAGATCTAACGTCATTTGAACATATGGCTTAGAAACCAATATACCTGTCACTTTTATCGAAACACCTCGACCCAATAAAGGAAGCGAGAGTAATAGGCCGGAAAGGAATTGGCTCGAAACATCACCCCGCACTTCTATAGGTGCATCAAATTTTAGTCTGTTACTTTTTTTTACTCTTAGCGGCAAAAAATTCTTTTGGTTCTCATAGCTGATGTTAGCTCCAATATTCGTTAGTGCATCAACCAAGTCGCCGATAGGTCGTTCATGCATTCGAGGCACACCGCGAATATCGTATTGACCTTGGCCAAGTGCAAGCACGGGCACTAGAGATCGCACTGCAGTCCCCGCATTACCCAGGAACAGGTCAGCTATCTGATTAGGAAATACACCACCACATCCAGTTACGCTCGTCGTGTCGTACGCAACAGAGATCGTTAAGCCTAATGTACGCAATGCGTCGATCATGACTCGCGTATCGTCCGAATGAAGCAGGCCCTTGAGTTCGGTAACCCCGGTGGAGAGTGCAGCAAGAATAAGACCACGATTCGAAATACTCTTGGAACCCGGAATAACGACAGTCCCAGCAGCACCATACGGGGCTCCTAGAGTGATCTTTTGATCATCCCGAGAAAGGATCATTGCTTTGATGCCCAGTTATTACGAGCGATAGCAGCCGTATCAAATATCCGCTGTAGCTCTCCATAATTTCCCGAGTGTAGTAATTCACTAATTGTCTCAAGACTTGCAATGAATGATTCAACATCATTAACAATGTGCTCATGGTTAGCTCGACAAATATCGACCCACATTTCAGGAGAGCTTCCGGCAATACGTGAAAAATCGCGGAAGCCACCCGCTGCAAAATCAAACAATTCGGCAGAATCACTCCTACGATTCATCATTTCAACTAAAGCATAAGAAACCACATGCGGTAGATGACTGACTGCAGAAAAAATCTTATCGTGCTTATCTGCAGACATCGCACTCACATGGGCTCCGCAGGATTGCCACAAATCTCTAACAATACTTAATACTGTAGCGCGAGTTTGTGACAATGGGCATAAAACTACATTTTTTCCTTCAAACAAATTTGCTTCAGCAGCTGACGCTCCCGTTTTTTCCGATCCAGCTATAGGGTGTCCAGGTACAACGAATCCAGCTCGCTCTGGGATAACCTCCTCCACCATTCTCTTGAAATCAACCTTGGTGCTACCAACGTCCGTTATGATCGCGTCAGTATTAGTACTCAATTTAATTTCATGCAAGACCGACTCAACCTGCTTCACCGGCACCGCAACTAACACTATGCTCGCATTCGTAACCGCCGATTGAATGTCTGTGGCCACCTCATCAATTAAACCCGTCTCTAGCGCACAAGCCATATTTTGATGACTGCGTCCGACTCCTACTACCTTACCTACCGAGCCATCGCGCTTCAACCGCGAAGCTACCGATCCTCCGATCAACCCGACGCCTATTATTGTGATTTGTTCTAAGTGAAATTTTTTCATATCGTTGCCTACCTGCTAGCGCTTTTCGTTAAGAACAGCTTCGAGCTCTTCGCAAAATCTTTCATTTTCTTCTGTTAAGCCAATACTCACTCGCAGATGATTAGGGAGGCCGTAGCCCAATAGCGGTCTGACAATGACACCACGCTTAAGCAGTCGTTGATAAACCTCTATCCCCTCTTGATCAAACTCGAACGTCAAAAAATTACCACGTGACGGGATGAACGCTAGTTCTAATTTTTCAGCAAAAGATACAAATTGATGCATACCAAGATCATTCATTCGTACTGAGTCCCGAACAAATTCATCATCTAGCAACGAAGTGCGCGCAGCGGCTAGTCCATAACTATTGACATTAAAAGGTTGACGAACTCGATTCAAAATTTCTGCAACGCTGGGATTAGCGATTCCATATCCAACTCTAAGCGATGCCAAACCGTAGATTTTTGAAAATGTACGCGTCACGAGAAGATTCGGAAAACGCTTGACCCAGTTGACACTTTCCGACTGAAGCTCTAAAGGTAAGTACTCGTAGTATGCTTCATCCAGAATAATTAAAATATGTTCTGAAACTTGTTCTATAAAACTAAGTATGTCTCGAGGCGACAGAAATGTGCCTGTCGGATTATTTGGGTTTGAAATAAAAATAACACGGGTATTTTTCTGAATGGCATCAAACATTCGTGCCAGATCATGACTATAATTCGTAGCAGGCACTTCAATACCCTGAGCGGCACGACTTTGGGTAGCCAGTTTATTGACTACAAAACAAAACTCTGAATAAACTGCGGAGCGATCTCGATCCAAGAAAGCAATAGAAGCGATTTCGAGCACATCATTCGATCCATTACCCAGAATCAAATAGTCGGACGGAATGCCTAATTTGGCGCTCAACTGTTGCTTGAGTGCAAAGCCACTACCATCTGGATAGCGTGCTACCTCCTCTAGCTCGTTCATGAAAGCTCCAATGACAGACTTACTGCAACCTAGCGGATTCTCGTTCGACGCCAACTTAATGATGGCCGCAGGATCAAGAGATAGTTCTCTTGCGAGTTCGCCTATTGGCTTGCCAGGCTGGTAGGGAGCAATAGTACGAACACAATCTAGAGGTAGAAGAGATTTTGCCATGGCATTAAACGATATGACCCAAGATTTAAACTGCCTTAGGGTAAGATCCAAGTATTTTAAATAATCCAGACTTAGACTGAATATCAGACAATGCTGCCTGTATGGCCTTATCATCCTGATGGCCTTCAAGATCAATAAAGAACATATACTCCCAAAGCCCTAAACCCGAAGGTCTGGATTCGAGACGAGTCATGCTGATACCACTTTTAGCCAAAGGCTCAAGTAACCTTAGAATTGCCCCTGGTTTATGTTGAGCCGCAAGAACTATTGAGGTCTTATCACTACCCGATGTCCCAACTACGGACTTGGAAATTACACCAAAGCGCGTTGTGTTGTCCGGCTTATCCTCAATCGACGAATGAATAACCGTCAGCCCATAGCGCTCTCCAGCAATACGTCCAGCAATCGCAGCCGACCGTGCTTCTGAAGCGACCAATTGTGCGGCAGCAGCATTACTCGCTACAGGGATCAGTTGCGCAGATGCGAAGTGCTGACCCAACCACTTCTGACACTGCGAAAAGCTCTGAGAATGTGAGTAGATTTTATCAATATTCTCAGGTTTTTCTTTGCTTAGTAAATTATGTCGGACAGGCAATCCGATTTCCCCACACAGCTTCAAAGAACTCTCGAAGAGCAAATCAAGTGTGCGACTGATCGCACCTTCGGTTGAGTTTTCCAGCGGGACAACCCCATGAGATGCAACATCTGAGCCAACAGACTTAAATACATCATCAATATTTGGGCAATAGATCAAATTGATCTGTGAACCAAACTGCTTTATTACGGCCTCTTCACTAAACGTTCCTGCAGGGCCTAAGCACGCAACATTAAGCAGTGCTTCCTGCGCTCGACACGAAGAGATGACTTCTGTAAAAAGATGAGAGATGGTGTCATTCGACAAAGGCCCTTGATTTTTCTCATGGAGCCTACGATGGACTTGGGCCTCTCTCTCCGGCCGATAAACAATTCCCTGCTTTTTAGCCTCTCCGACCTGCCGCGCTATTTCGGCACGCTTATTCAGCAGAGTCAGAAGCGAATCATCAATTATGTCGATCTGCTGCCGTAAATCGGATATTGGATCGCTCATATTTCGTCGCTACGCTCCATTTAAGTAACGAACACGTTTTACGCCCTCGATAGCCTTAATCGTAACCAAAACATTATCACTAACAGGACTATCTAGGTCAACTAAGGTGATTGCAATCTCATTTAAAGATTTATTGATCATATTATTGATGTTGAGCTTAGCGTCACCCAGCACTGTTGATATCTGACTGACCATATGAGGAACATTTTCATTAATTACAACGATCCTATAAAGGGACTCGCGCGTCATGAAGACATTAGGAAAATTAACCGAGTTAACGACATTCCCATCCTCCAGGTAGCTCCGGATCTGATCAACGACCATCGTCGCACAGTTTTCCTCAGCCTCAATTGTAGAGGCCCCTAAGTGGGGTAGCGCAATAACACCATCGACGCCAATAAGCGAATCGTTTGGAAAGTCACATATATATTGTTTTATTTTTTTTGCAAGGAGAGCCTTGACCAAAGCCACGTTATCAACAACAGCTCCTCTAGAGAAATTTAACAATACAGTGTGAGCGCTCATCAATGCCAAACAATCTTCGTCGATTAGATTCCTAGTCGCATCGTTTAACGGTACATGCAGAGAAATAAAGTCAGACTTGCGCACCAAGCTAGAAATGGATCCGGCCTTAACCACTCCTGAGGGCAAGCCCCATGCAGCATCGACGGTGATGCCTGGATCGTAGCCTACCACCCGCATACCAAGCCTCAAAGCCACATCAGCAACTAAGCTACCAATCTTTCCTAGTCCGATAATACCTAACGTACGACCAGGCAATTCACGTCCTGCGTACTTCTTTTTGCCCTGTTCTACGTTTTTTGAAAGTTCCCCATCAACTTTCAAATTTCTAACAAAATCTATGGCACCAACCAAATTTCTACTTGACAACAGCAAACCCGAAAGGACCAATTCTTTTACAGCATTAGCATTGGCTCCAGGCGTATTAAATACCGGCACAGCCAAGCCAGCCAGCCGGGTAATATCAATATTGTTTGTACCTGCTCCTGCTCGCCCCACCGCCAACAAATTTTTAGATGGCTCAAACTCGAGCAAATTTGCTGAACGCACCAAGATTGCATGCGGATCTTCAATATCAGACCCGTGAACATAACAATTTTCCGGAAGACGACTAAGTCCCGCATTAGAAATGTTGTTTAAAGTTTGAATTTTAAAAATTGCATCTAGAGACATTATAAATTCCTTAGCCGTGTTTCTTTTCAAAGTCCTGCATAAACCCTAAAAGTACCTCGACACCTTCAAGAGGCATCGCGTTATAAATGGACGCCCGTATACCGCCGACCGACCGATGCCCTTTTAACTGCAATAAACCACTATCTTTCGCATCTTTCAAAAATAAATCTTCTAGACTGTCATCATGAATCCTGAAAGGAATATTCATACGGGACCGATACCGCTTATCAATTGGACTACGATAAAAACCAGTTCTGTCAATCTGATCGTAGATCAGTGATGATTTTTTAATATTCATCTGCTCGATTACGGATAACCCACCCAACTCTTCAAGCCACTTAAATACTAATCCGGACATGTACATCGCATAAGTCGGTGGCGTATTAAACATCGACTCGTTATCGGATTGCACCTTGTAACTAAACATCGAGGGTAACTCCGAAGAGACTCGCTCTAACAAATCCTTGAGAACAATCACAATCGTCAAACCAGCTGGACCAATATTTTTCTGTGCCCCAGCATAGATCAGTCCAAACTGAGACACGTCAAGCGGTCTAGATAAAATATGTGAGGACATGTCAGCAACCAACGGCGAGGGTAGATCTGACGGATAGTCATGAAACTCCACTCCTCCAATTGTCTCATTCGATGTGATGTGCACATAGCTGCCATCAGCACTTAAATTCCAACTATCAAATGAAGGAATATCCGAAAAATTACCTTCCTCAGATGTGGCTGCAATATTCACCGCGCCGATCTTTTTACCTTCATTAATGGCCTTCTTAGACCATTGGCCTGTACAGATGTAATCTGCAACTTTAGCACCATGCAGCAAATTCATGGGAATCATTGAAAATTGCGTCGATGCTCCACCTTGCAAAAAAAGAACTTGGTACTTATCACTTAACCCAATGAGTGATCTCAAATGCCGCTCGGCATCCTCGGCGATACTTAAGAACTCCTTGCCGCGATGACTCATCTCCATAACAGACATACCGGAGCCTGACCAATCAAGAATTTCCTCTCGAGCCTGCTCTAGTACTACTTTTGGTAATACCGCAGGGCCTGCGCTAAAGTTATATATCGTGCTCAAACCAAACCTCTAAAACGTGAATATTTATCAATCTAAAGCGCAAAAAAACGTTGGCAGCTTACTTGAAAAGGGATCTAATCGCTCGAGTCTTCCCCCTCGACATCTCCCTCGATGACGACCTGCTCTTCAACCTTAACTAGACTGGACAACTTCTCATCAGATCCTAAATTAATGAGCCGCACACCTTGGGTCGAACGACCCATTTCTCGGATCTCGCTGACTGAAGTTCGTATCAACACACCACCCGTAGTGATTAACATCACCTCGTCTTTTTCAGAAACTAATTTTGCTGATACTACTCGTCCATTTCGCACACTCGTTTGAATCGCGGCCATCCCCTTTGTACCTCGACCATGCCTCGTATACTCAGCCACTTTCGTGCGCTTACCATAACCATTCTCCGTTGCAGTCAACACGCTTTGCTCTTCATCGTCGGCAACGACAAGCGAGATGAGCAACTCAGTGTCCGGCAATCGCATTCCACGAACCCCGCGAGCTGTTCTACCCATTGCGCGAACATTGCCTTCTGAAAACCGAACTGCTTTTCCCCCATCAGAGAACAACATGATGTCGTTCTTACCGTTGGTAATCGATACACCAATCAGATGATCGCCATCTTCCAGATCTACAGCAATAATACCCATCTGTCGCGGACGCGAGAAATGCGAGAGTGGTGTTTTCTTTACCACCCCACGACTAGTTGCCATAAATACGAAACGTTGATCATCAAATTCTTTCACCGGCAAGACAGCAGTGATTTTTTCGCCTTCAGCCAACTGCAGAATATTTACAATTGGCTTACCCCGACTGGCACGACTCGCCTGTGGCAACTCATAGACTTTCAACCAATACATTCGCCCAAGGTCAGAAAAGCACAGAATATAGTCATGCGTATGCGCAACAAATAAGTTATCGACAAAATCATCATCCTTTGTCTTTGTTGCTTGCCTACCTCGCCCTCCGCGACGCTGCGCCTCATAATCACTCAACGGTTGCGACTTAATGTAACCCGTATGAGATAACGTAACGACCAAGTCCTCTGGGGTGATGAGATCCTCTAAAGAGATGTCTTGTGCATTGACCTCAATCACACTGCGTCGATCGTCCCCGAAATCAGCTCGAGTTTGGGCTAACTCACCTTTAATAATTTCTCTGATCCGGTCAGTATTTTTGAGGATATCCTCTAGGTCGACAATTGTATCAATCACATCCCGATATTCCTGTTCGATTTTTTGCTGCTCAAGGCCTGTCAAGCGTTGCAACTGCATCTCCAAAATCCTCTGCGCCTGAATGTCGGACAAATGGTATCCATCTCGCTTTAAACCATATGCGCCAAGAAGCTCTAAATCCTCACCGATGCCTCGCGCCAGTAACGCTTCCACCAACTCAGATCGCCACACCCGATCCATAAGTCCTGCTTTTGCATCAGGGGGACTCGGCATCGATTTGATCAATACAACAATATCGTCGACATTAGATAGTGCTACCGCCAAGCCTTCGAGAATATGTGCTCGCTGTCTTGCCTTGCTAAGCTCATACGCTGTACGTCGTGTGACAACCTCTTTTCGATGTCGAATAAATTCCCAAATGAAGTCTTTCAAGTTAAGAATCTTCGGTTGGCCATCGACCAAAGCCACCATATTCATACCAAAAGAATCTTGCAGCTGCGTATCTTTGAATAAATTATTCAGGATTACCTCGGCGATCTCTCCGCGCTTGAGTTCCAACACGACACGCATGCCCGACTTGTCAGACTCATCTCTGATGCCAGTTGGCGAAATACCTTCGATCCGTTTGTCCCGAACAAGCTCCCCGATACGCATAAGTAGTGAGGACTTGTTCACTTGATAGGGTAATTCATCGATAATGATTGCCTGGCGACCGCCCGCTAAATCAATATCTTCGATGTGGGTCTTTCCTCGCATGAGCACTCGGCCTCGCCCCGTCCGGTAGGCTTCCTTAACACCCACCGTTCCATAGACAATTCCTTTTGTCGGAAAATCTGGCGCGGGGATAATCTCCATGAGTTCATCAACGCTTATCGCGGGATTGTCAATCAGAGCAAGACACCCATCAATCACCTCACATAAATTATGAGGCGGGATATTTGTCGCCATCCCCACAGCGATGCCGGATGAACCGTTGACGAGCAGGTTGGGTATCTTTGAGGGCATAACGAGAGGCTCATGCTCTTTGCCGTCGTAGTTCGGCCCGAAATCGACCGTTTCTTTATCTAAATCCGTAAGTATTTCTGCTGCAAGCTTTTGAAGACGACACTCGGTGTAACGCATAGCCGCTGCGTTATCACCATCAACCGACCCGAAGTTACCCTGCCCATCGATCAACGTGTATCGAAGACTAAAGTCTTGCGCCATACGCACCAACGTGTCGTAGATAGCACTATCGCCGTGAGGGTGATATTTACCCATGACCTCACCCACTACACGCGCACACTTTACATACGGGCGATTCCATTGGTTATTCGACTCATACATGGCATAAAGAATTCTGCGGTGCACAGGCTTTAACCCATCACGAACATCGGGTAATGCGCGCCCTACGATTACGCTCATCGCGTAATCTAAATACGAACGACGCATCTCCTCTTCCAAACTGATCGGCAACGTCTCTTTAGCGAATTGCTCCATGCGAAATTTCTTAACGATTTAGGTTGATAAATACCATGTTAGACCACTTATTCACGCATAAAATATCTAAGAATTTTATACCGTTTGTGGCCCCTTTCTACTCACGCGTAAGGATACCACACCCAGCACTTTTTTAGAGGACTCTTTTAGGCTAATCCGCCCAGATATAAAACACAAAAATACAGACAAAAATACACTTTCAAACTGGCTATTTTGCATTTGGAGTGTAGCATAGAGGATGCTTAACAATTTTTAACCGCCCCATTATAGATTATGGAAATAAATGTTGACCCTTCGGAAATTAAAAAATTTGAAGCTCTGGCGCATCGCTGGTGGGATCCGAATAGCGAATTTAAGCCACTGCATCAAATTAACCCGCTTAGGCTAAGCTTTATAGAATCAATCGTTAGCCTGGATGATAAAGACATCCTAGATGTCGGTTGCGGGGGCGGCATACTCTCTGAAAGCCTATCGAGAAAAGGAGCTCGCGTAGTCGGCATCGACATGGCTGAGAAAGCATTAAACGTTGCCAAGCTGCATCTACATGAGAGTCGCTTAAATATCACTTATGAAAAATCATCCGCGGAGGACTTCAGCGCGAAATATGCCGGGCGCTTTGATGTCGTTACCTGTATGGAAATGCTGGAGCATGTGCCAGATCCAATCAGCGTCGTCCGCGCATGCGCTGAATTAGTAAAACCAGGGGGATGGACAATATTTTCTACAATATCAAAGACTCCAAAGGCATTTCTATTTGCCATCGTTGGCGCAGAACACATATTGAAGCTTCTACCCGCAGGCACTCACGAATACCAAAAATTCATAAGACCTTCTATACTTAGCCAGATGATACGAAAGTCCGGGCTCAAGGTAGAAAAAACAAAGGGGATGAGGTACAACCCAATAACACAGGTCTATTCACTCACCGAAAACTTAAATGTAAATTATATGTTAGTCGCTCGCAAGTTAGTCTAGTTTGCTACAGTAACCGATAGGAGATTGAAAACATGTATAGCTCAATAACAAAACAGCCATACCTCGCACTTTCTTTTCTTGCCATCACGATTTCAAGCTGCGCGTATGGACCACAATTTATCAATCTGAATCCTGACATTTTTATTACAAATCAAGCAGAAGTAAAAAGTACATCCGTAAATTTGAGCGTAAAGGACTCAAGAGCAAATAAAACACTCGGCGTCACGGGAGACAAGTCTGCGCAATTTGACATATCAATCAAAGGAGATATTGAAGCCATACTCAACTCCAAAATGGTCGCAGCACTTGAAAAACAGGGTATTCAAGCGGTCAGTGGAGATTCGAACCCTAAGAAATTTCTCATCGAACTTGAACAACTCATGCTCAATTCGATCAAGAACCCCCGGTTTGGTTATGTGACCACACTTAATGTGGAGATTGTCGCATCCATCGTAAATGGCAATAAAAAATACTCTAAGCGCTATACCGTTTCAACAGAGAAAGAATTAGGCAGTGTGTCGTCTTCACGCGACAGTACAAAACTGGTTAATGACGCCATGTCCCAAGCATTATCATCCATCGTAAACGACGACGCGCTATTGCGCGCCCTGGATTAATGAAAAGCGGTCGAAATGCATATTTTTAAACACCTTCGAATAAAACTGGTTAGTCCCCTTGGGATCGTTTAAACTAAGCTCAGTTGGGGGCGACCTGGTTTCGACGTGGGTTGCGAAACAGCTCGGTGCATGTCAAGGTCCAGTCACCTTGTAAATCAGCTGGAAAACGTACAGTCGCAAACGACGAACGTTACGCTCTAGCCGCCTAATACCGGCTAGACTCCGCGCCAGCTTTCTCTTGGGTTGAGTTGGGTAACCAACAGCGGAGTCATAAACGAGAGATCGTGGAATCCGGGGTTACTTCGGATCTCATTAAACTAAAGGTAGCTCGTTGTCTTCAGGTCTGTCGATCAACCTGACGCTGATTAAATTTAATGATCTGACTAAGCATGTAGTACCGACTGCAGAGGACTTGCGGACGGGAGTTCGATTCTCCCCGCCTCCACCATTCATCTATTGCGGTATTTTGAGTGCCCAAATATGCTATGTTGTAACATTAAAAG
>JAQBTV010000017.1 GCA_027624715.1 Pseudomonadota bacterium | reverse complement strand
TACTTCCAGGAAATGCCACACGACGCTTGGGACTTTGACTCAGCAGTCGGTGAGTTCTTGATGATTGAAGATGGCAAAAAACGAAACATGGTTCACCCAAATAAGGGCGGTATCATCTTTGTTTATGACGCTGATTCAGTTGGTGGTGGTAAAGAGTTGGCCGTTAACAATGCATACATGATTGGTGAGACCTATAACTACATCAAAGGTGTTAGTAAACAGGGTCGCTTAATTGGTCGACGTGAACTACCAGAAGGTAAGCACACAGACGTATGTCCTGCAATTGATGGCTCTATTTCATGGAATACCGGCGCTTACAACCCTAGTAGAAAAACACACTTCATGCTCACACAGGAATGGTGTTTTGACATAGAAGTTGTAAATCCAGAGCGTCCAAGTGATTTCTCTGGTCAAGCGTACTTTGGTGCGTCATGGACTGCTACGGCTCCTAAGCAAAAAGTAGACGGCACACCAGTTAATGCTGCTTACGGTACGCTTCAGGCCCGTGATCCTTTGACCGGCGAAATGAAATGGCGTGTTGAGTACAAGTACCCAGTACTTGCTTCTCTCTTGTCAACCGGTGGCGATCTTGTTTTCGTACCTGGCGCAGACGGAATGTTTGACGCTCGCGATGCTAAAACCGGTAAGCTCTTGTGGCAAAACAACATGGGTACAGGTGCCCACGGTGGTGTTATCACCTACATGGCTGGTGGAAAACAGTACGTTGCTGTTGTTACCGGCTGGGGCTCACACGTTGCAGGTAACTACCCTGGACTGTTTGGCGCTCCATTCACAACCATGTCAACAAACACAGGTACTTTGATGGTCTACGCACTGTAAGGTGATTTGATCATTCAAATCCGACAGCTTTAGCGTCGGAGTGCACTTAGATTTGGGCGGGTTTTCCCGCCCAAATTTTTTTGTCAGCTCTTTATTAGAGTCAGCAAATAATTTAATATGTAATCGATTCGAGTATTCATTATCCGTAGGAGAACCACATGCAGCACAATCTTTCGTTCACCGCATTAACGCGCTTCGCACTCATCTCGGTTTGCGTGATGGGATTGAATATTTCGGTTACTTATGCGGAAAAAGACGTAACAGATATTGCGGCCGCAGAAATTAATCTAAACTATTCTCAATACAATCAAAAGTTCTCTGTCAAAAGTTTATTTGCTACCCAATGTAGTTGGTGCCATCAAGGATATGGGCTTAAACAAGCAGACGGACCGCGTTTAGCAGGCACTGACAAGTCCAAGGAGCAAATCATCGAGCGAATTAGTATTGGCAAAACTCCAATGCCAGGTTTCCGGAAGCACCTTAAGCCGTGGCAAATTGAGGCGCTAGCGGACTACATAAAAGCGCTCCCTGATGTCGCGCTGTGAATTTTAGCCCAGTCTTGTTGAATCTACGAACGGCCCTAAAGGGCCGTTTTTTTATTCTTTAGATAAAACGAACGTTACCGCAAAACCATCATATTTGGCGCTTCCCTTGAACTTATCTCCTTCGATTAAAAACATATGGCCAACGAAGTCTTTAGCACCATCTCCACTAGCTGCGAAATTAATGCGGTTCTCCAGAAAACGGATTGACGATAAGGGAGTAACGTCCTTTCCAAATTTTTCTAAGTTTGCAAATCGAATGGAGCCCGTCCCTTCGGGGTTAAGCGTCAGCCACAACGTGCCACTGGTCATAGCCTCATACCAAGTCCCAGACCATGTTCCGACGTATTTTCGAGGGGTTTCATCCGCTTGCACCATAGTTGCCAAAGCGAATACACATACTGCTAAAAAATTTTTAAGTAACATTGAGAATTTTTTAATTTGATTAAATAGCCTAATATTGGGAATATGTACATAATCAGAATAACATTGAAAGTGTGTAGAAGTAGAAAATATATCTCTTGGTCGTTAAAGCTTACCAATCCATAAGTGAAAAGAAGACGCTACTGTGCCCATTAAATACTGCAACCAATGTGGCGCTTCCACTGTTATTAAAATCCCTCATCGGGATAACCTGCCACGTGCAGTATGTGAGAGCTGCGGTTTCATTCAATATGAAAATCCCAGAGTCATCGTTGGATGCATTCCCGAGTGGGAAGACAAAATTCTGCTCTGTAAGCGTGCTATAGAACCACGGCTGGGTTATTGGACGTTACCTGCAGGATTCCTAGAGAATAACGAAACAAGCCAAGAAGGGGCGCTTCGAGAGACGTTGGAAGAAGCTAACGCGGAAGCAACGATTATTGACGCCTTCTCTCTAATCGATATTCCACATATTAATCAAATTTACCTGCTGTATCGAGCTCAACTCACTAACGCTAACTTCTCATCCACATTTGAAAGTTCAGAAGTCGCGTTATTCGACGAAACTACTCTGCCATGGAATGAAATCGCATTCGCCGCAATCAAAAAATCTTTAGAACGATATTTTGATGATAAGCGTAAGAACATCTTTTCTTTGCACGTGGAGACAATCAATGTCTCCACGCAAAAGAAATGAGAGTCAGAATTTAAAGTTGGCTTTGCAGAGTCACCAACTTGATTCATTTTCGGGAGAAGCAGAAACCTTATGGATGGCCAAATCTGCTCCCATATACTCTTCTTCCTCGCTGAGCCGAATACCGACCATAACTTTAATAGCGCCGTAAACAACGAAACCTCCAACCAAAGCTACTAAGATTCCCGCGACCGTTCCAATGAGTTGAGAAAGCAACGAGACGCCACCCATGCCGCCGAGACTCTCCAGCCCAAAGATCCCTGCTGCAATACCACCCCAAGCGCCACAAAGTCCGTGTAGCGGCCACACACCCAAGACATCATCGATCTTCCAGCGATTCTGAGTCGCAGTAAATAGCGAAACAAATAGCGCTCCAGCAATTAATCCTGTTACAAGCGCACCGAGTGGGTGCATGATATCGGAGCCTGCACAAACAGCCACTAATCCAGCAAGTGGTCCATTGTGTACGAAACCCGGATCATTCCTACCGACAACTAAGGCTGCTAACGTCCCGCCCACCATCGCCATGAGGGAATTTAAAGCGACTAACCCACTAATACCTTCAACGGTTTGAGCCGACATTACATTAAATCCAAACCAACCAACCGTCAGCATCCAGGCACCAAGCGCTAAGAATGGGATACTTGAAGGAGGATGAGAAGCGACCCCACCATTTTTTTGGTATCGACCTTTTCTTGATCCCAGCAAAACAACAGCTACAAGGGCGATCCAGCCACCCATAGCATGAACCACCACGGACCCTGCAAAATCGCGCATTGGTGCTCCATAACTATTCCGCAGCCAGTCTTGGAACCCAAAGTTTCCATTCCAAATAATGCCCTCAAATAATGGGTACACAACACCAACAATTACAGCACTTGCAAATAGTTGCGGATAAAACCGAACCCGCTCAGCGATACCACCAGAAATAATCGCAGGTATTGCCGCAGCAAATGTCAGCAAGAAGAAAAATTTAACAAGACCATAACCACCGTTTTGGCTAAGCGTGTTCGCACCAACCATAAAATCCGTACCATAAGCCACTGCATAGCCAACAAAGAAATAAGCTATTGTGGAAATTGAGAAGTCACATAAAATCTTAACCAGCGCATTGACCTGATTTTTTTTACGGACAGTTCCAACCTCCAAAAACGCAAAACCACCATGCATAGCAAGCACCATAATGGCACCCAGCAAAATAAACAGCACATCTGTTGCACTATTGGATGACCCCATACAATTTCCCCTTTTAAAAAGACCTACACATGATTCAATCAAGCTTGAACATGATAACTTTTTGATTTTATTCTTCTTATTCGTCTATTTTAAAGCAATAAATGTGCCAAACTTTAACTCATTGATTAATTGCGATTTGCTGGAATTCAAACAGTCACAAATTGCACTAAATCAGTGCAATTAACATAATGCGCACATTTTTAGTGCAATCTTACGGAGGCCTACATGAAAGACACACTAAAAAAAGGTTTAACCTATCGTCATACGTTCATCGTAACTGAGAATCAAACGGTACCGAAGTTCTACCCCGAATCGGATTTATTTCAAGCAATGCCCCAAGTATTTGCAACAGGCTATCTGGTCGGCTTACTTGAATGGGCCTGCATTGAACTACTAAGACCACACATTGATTGGCCAGAGGAACAAACCCTTGGCACCCATGTCAATTTTTCACATGAAGCGCCCACACTCCCCGGCATGACCGTAACCGTAGATGTCACACTCGTTAATATTGAAGGCCGAAAATTATCCTTCTCGGTCAAAGCTCATGATGGCATCGACATTATTTCCAAGGGTATTCACCAGCGCGCGATCATTCAACAGCAGAAATTTTTAGAACGCTTGGAACAGAGAAGAAAGACAATCACTAAAGACAGTTAAGCACCCTTACTTTGCTAGCTGCTTCATTGCTTTTTCAAGACCTGACAGTGTAAGGCCAAACATGCGATCGTCAACTAGCTCACGGGTCAGAGAAATAGACTCGTGGTATTTCCATCTATCTTCTGGCGTAGGATTTATCCAAGCAGCCTTAGGGTAGACATCCAAAAGACGCTTTAACCAAACAGAACCTGCTTCCTCATTAAAGTGTTCTACACTGCCACCCGGATAAGTGATCTCATAGGGACTCATCGTGGCATCACCAACTACAATCACTTTATAATCGGCCGCGTACTTATGGAGAACTTGTCCAAGCGGAATACGTTCATTATTACGCCTTCGATTATCCTTCCACACGGATTCATAAATGAAATTATGAAAATAAAAATACTCTAAATGCTTGAATTCCGTGCGTGCGGCTGAGAATAACTCCTCACATGAACGAATATAATCGTCCATAGAGCCGCCTATATCAAAAAATATGAGAACCTTAATCGCATTTCTTCGCTCGGGAACCATCTTTAAGTCCAAATATCCACCATTCTTCGCAGTTGAGACGATCGTTCCATCTAGATCCAACTCATCTGCCGCTCCTTCTCTGGCGAATTTGCGCAATCGCTTGAGCGCAACCTTAATATTTCGCGTACCCAGCTCAACTGTATCGTCCAAATTTCTATACTCTCGTTTATCCCAGACCTTTACCGCCCGCCGATTTCTAGACCCCGACTGCCCGACCCGAATGCCTTCTGGATTATATCCATAAGCTCCAAAAGGACTCTTTCCCGCTGTACCAATCCACTTGGAGCCACCTTGATGTCTTTTTTGTTGTTCCTCCAAACGCTGCTTGAATGTCTCCATGAGTTTCTCCCATCCCCCCATAGACTCAATTAACTTTTTTTCTTCTTCAGAAAGTGACAATTCAAGTTGTTTTTTTAACCATTCCTCTGGAATATTCTTGAGGAATTCGTCAGGTAGCGATTCCAAACCATTAAAATAATCACCGAATGCCCGATCAAACCGGTCATATAACACCTCATCTTTTACAAACGTAGATCGGGATAAAAAATAAAAATCATCGACGCTTTCATTTGCGACACGCAGTCGAAGCGCCTCCAATAACGTCAAATATTCTTTGACAGATACAGGTATACCGGCGTCTCTGAGCCTGAAAAAAAAATCAAGCAGCACAATGCAACTCTATGGACGATTTACTACGTTCGTTCGGAGCGTCGGTTAAGAAATACCAACCGTTCAAATAAATGTACATCTTGCTCATTTTTCAATAAGGCTCCGGCTAATGGCGGGATAGACTTTCTCTGATCACTCGTTTGCAACGCCTCAATGGGTATATCCTCCGCCAATAGCAGTTTTAACCAATCCAATAATTCTGAGGTCGAAGGCTTTTTCTTAAGACCAGGTATCTCTCTCAAATCAAAAAATACCTCTAACGTTTGCTTAAGCAATTGTTTTTTAATGCCAGGGAAATGCACATTGACGATTTGATTCATAGTTTCCTTATCAGGAAATTGGATGTAATGAAAAAAACATCTTCTCAAAAAAGCGTCTGGTAAATCCTTCTCATTATTACTTGTGATGATAATGACAGGTCGGTGACGTGCACTGATTAGCTCCTTTGTCTCATACACAAAAAATTCCATTCGATCGAGTTCTCTAAGCAAATCATTAGGAAACTCAATATCAGCCTTATCAATTTCATCGATAAGCACGACCGACTGTTCTTCCGACTGAAAGGCTTCCCACAAAGGCCCCTTCATGATGTAGTTTCTAATATCTTTTACCGACTCCTCCCCAAGCTGAGAGTCACGGAGTCGAGACACGGCATCGTATTCGTACAACCCTTGCTGCGCCTTGGAAGTAGATTTGATATGCCATTGATAAAGCGGCCGCTCTAGTACACTCGCAACCTCTAAGGCCAACATGGTTTTACCGGTCCCAGGTTCTCCTTTAATGAGTAGCGGTCGCTGCAATGCGATAGCCGCATTAACAGCCATCATTAAATCCTTACCTGCCACATAGTCTTTAGTCCCTGAGAATCTATCCACCATCGCCCAACGCCCCCCTGATATGTCGTATTTTTCTAATTATACGGCCTTGGCGATCTGAATCATTATGACGGCCATCCGCTTATAATGATGTATGACTTATTCTAATTGGAGTTAGCCATACCAAAATTTAACGCAAATCTCACCATGATGTTCAACGAGTTTGATTTCATGGAGCGATTCAAACAAGCTCACCTGCAAGGCTTTGTAGGAGTGGAGATTTTGTTTCCTTATGCGTATCCTCTCCTTGAGGTCGGAGACGCATTATCGAAAAATAACTTAGAGCTGGTTCTATTCAACATGCCCCCAGGAGATTTCGAAGCTGGAGATCGAGGTCTGGCATGTCTGCCTGATCGAATTTCAGAATTTCAAGATAATGTGCATGTTGCGATCGATTACGCGGTACCTCTCAATTGCAAAAAACTTCACTGCATGGCCGGTTTAACTCCTGCACAACGCTCCAACGAACTCATTGAAGAGACATTCATTCAGAATGTACGATTCGCGGCAGACTTATGTCGGGACCATAACATCGAGGTCATGATTGAATCCATAAACACCCGTGACATTCCTGGCTATTTTCTAAATTATTCACGCCAAGCTGAGAGACTTCTGGAAATGATTGATCGGCCAAATGTTGGATTTCAGTATGACATTTATCATATGCAAATTATGGAAGGTGATCTCGCACCGACAATTGAACGCCTCATCCACCACATTAAACACATACAACTTGCCGATACGCCAGGCAGACACGAGCCCGGTACGGGAGAGATCAATTACCCGTTCATTTTTAGTACGATTGACGCACTAGGCTACGACGGATGGATCGGGTGTGAATATCGACCGCAA
Source organism: Pseudomonadota bacterium (assembly GCA_027624715.1). Classification (NCBI taxonomy): domain Bacteria; kingdom Pseudomonadati; phylum Pseudomonadota; species Pseudomonadota bacterium. The sequence continues at coordinate 15,046 of JAQBTV010000017.1, read as the reverse complement.
GGAGATACAATTTCAGGTTTAAAATGGATGAAGACCTATATTTAAAAAAATCATTAGGACGACTCACGCAGTTACGTAAATGATGTTCATTAATGGAGAAACATGCCATGAAAATCGGTTTTATCGGCTTGGGAATCATGGGCTCACCCATGGCAGGACAACTAATTAAAGGTGGGCATGACGTCTACCTACATTCTCGAACCCGAGTACCTCTAGAACTCGTATCAGCGGGCGGTACTGCCTGCAAAAACCAATCAGAGGTTGCAGCACAATCAGATGTCATCATTCTAATGCTGCCTGACACGCCCGACGTAGAGGAAGTTATATTTGGCTCCAATGGAATCCATGACACGCTACCAGCGGGTACAACAGTCATTGATATGAGCTCAATTTCTCCGATAGCAACCCGAGAATTTGCCAGCAAATTAGCTATTAAGAAAGTTGGTTATGTAGATGCGCCTGTTTCAGGCGGTGAAGTCGGCGCTAAAAACGCCACATTGACCATAATGGTTGGCGCAAACGATTCGGAATTTACCAAAGTGGAACCTATTTTTAAACTAATGGGTCAGAACATCACGCACGTTGGAGGCATTGGTGCTGGACAAGTTTGTAAAGTGGCAAATCAAGTTATTGTTGCATTAAATATTGAGGCCGTTAGTGAGGCGCTATTACTGGCATCGAAAGCCGGAGTTGATCCATCCAAAGTACGTCAAGCTTTGATGGGTGGATTCGCCTCATCCAAGGTATTAGAAATTCACGGAGAAAGGATGATCAAGAGAACTTTTGATCCAGGATTTAGAATTGCGTTACACCAAAAAGATTTGCATCTTGCACTCAGTACAGCTCGAAGTCTAGGAGTGAGTCTCCCTAACACAAGTACTACTCAAGAATTATTTAACGCCTGCTCAGCAGCAGGAGATGGTGCGCGGGATCACTCGGCAATGGTTTGTGCGCTCGAGCGTTTAGCGCAACATAAGGTTGCCTAATGATGAATCAACGGGAATTACTACGAAATTTATTTGATGCGGCCGTAAAAGCCGCATTGCCCGAGCACACGATTAAACATTACCTACCGGATCCACCCAAAGGACGGACCATTGTAATTGGTTGTGGTAAGGCTGCTGCAGCGATGGCGAAGGCATTCGAAGATTGCTGGGAATATCCATTAGAGGGTATTGTTGTGACCAGATACGGACATAGCGTACCCACTGAACGAATAAAAGTCATCGAAGCGTCCCACCCTGTCCCAGATACGGCCGGAATGCAGGCTGCTTTGAAAATACAAGCACTTGTGACGAACCTAACTCCTGATGATTTGGTCGTATTCTTAGTATCAGGCGGAGGGTCGTCCCTTCTTACCCTCCCTGCCAAAGGTATTACTCTCGACGACAAAAAAATTCTCAATACAAAACTACTTCATATTGGCGCGAATATCAGAGAGATAAATTGTGTTCGTAAACACCTCTCCAGTGTGAAAGGTGGACGACTGGCAGAAACGATCTGGCCGGCACAATGCGTCACACTTGCCATCTCAGATATACCAGGAGACGACTTATCCATGATCGCGTCGGGCCCCACGGAACCAGACGAAACAACCGCTGAAGATGCACTAGCTATTCTTAAGAAATACCATATTAATGAACCCAAATCGATCATTGAATTTTTAAGCTCAAGCAACCCAGAAACACCAAAGTCAGGCAACAAAATTTTTAATAAAAGTTATTCCCATTTAATTTCAACGCCACAAAGATCGTTAGAGGCTGCGGCCGAATCTGCTCGAAAGAGTGGACTTACTCCTCTAATACTTGGTGATGCGGTAGAAGGAGAGGCACGAGAAGTTGCACGTGTACTGGCTGGCATTAGCAAGCAGATTGTCAGATACGGACAACCTATCCCAAGACCCTGCGTCCTTCTATCTGGAGGAGAAACCACGGTAACAGTTAATGGAAACGGTCGAGGCGGCAGAAATGCTGAGTTTTTACTCTCCCTTGCTATCGACCTGAATGGCTTAGATGGTGTTTGGGCATTTGCTGGTGATACTGATGGGATCGATGGTACAGAGGACAATGCAGGAGCTTTCATCACCCCAGACTCTTTAAAACGAGCACATGAAATTGGCCTAGACGCCAAACGTATGCTCGCAGATAATGACAGCTATAATTTTTTCACTAAGCTAGATGACCTTGTGATAACGGGACCTACGCTAACAAACGTCAACGACTTTAGAGCTATATTCATCGATCAAGGATTTTAAGAGAGACTCATGGGACACATTGAGAGAAACCTAAAAGAATATCCAGTCGCTTTAGTCGACAAAGAAACGCTCGTCAGAGAGTTCTCATCATTCTTATCGACTGAATCAGTAAAATATAAAACAGAGGATTTAACTCCCTTTGAATGCGATGGCCTGTCGGCATACCCACAAATCCCATTGATCGCAGTGTTACCTGAAAACGAAGAACAAGTTTGCCACGTAATGAAAGTATGCAACCAATTTAAAGTACCTATTGTTTTCCGAGGAGCCGGAACAGGACTCTCTGGCGGAGCTATTCCGTATGACCAAGGCGTTTTACTCGTCTTATCTAAACTCAAACGCATCGTCCATGTCGATCCCATTGGTCGATACGCCATCGTCCAACCCGGGGTAAGAAACGCGGCGATATCGGAGGCAACAAAGAAACACAATCTTTACTATGCACCTGATCCATCTAGTCAAATTGCCTGCTCAATTGGCGGTAATGTAGCCGAAAACTCAGGGGGTGTTCATTGCTTGAAGTACGGACTTACAGTCAATAATATTCTAAAAATTCGACTTGTCACCATCGAAGGGGATATTGTTGAAATTGGCTCGGAAGGCTTAGATAGTCCCGGATATGATTTACTTGCACTGATTACTGGATCGGAAGGCTTACTGGGTGTGGTAACAGAAGTAACCGTGAAGCTCCTACCAACACCTGAAAAAGCGCAAGTCATTATGGCGTCGTTTGATGACGTCGAAAAAGCGGGGCTTGCCGTCGCGGACATCATTGCTGCAGGAATTATTCCAGCAGGGCTCGAAATGATGGATAAAAAAGCAATTAATGCTGTTGAACAATTCATTGGTGCTGGCTATCCGATGGACGCAGAAGCCATGCTGCTGTGTGAATCTGATGGCTCCATTGAAGAGGTCAACAGCGAGATAAAAAAAACCACGGAAATTCTCTATAAAGCTGGTGCAACTAATGTAACCGTCTCGACAGATGAAACACATCGACTCAAGTTATGGGCAGGTAGAAAATCAGCCTTCCCTGCTGTCGGTAGAGTGCTGCCAGATTACTTCTGTATGGACGGTACCATTCCCCGAAAAACATTACCTCGAGTTTTAAAGCGAATAACTGAAATGGAAAAGACGTTTCAATTGCAGTGCGCGAACGTCTTTCACGCTGGAGACGGCAACTTGCACCCGCTGATCATGTTTGATGCCAATGAAGGTGATCAACTGCACCGTGCAGAACTCTTTGGTGCCGCCATTTTAGAACTATGCATCGAAGTTGGAGGAACCATCACCGGTGAACATGGTGTCGGTATCGAAAAAATAAACCAAATGTGTATCCAATTTGATAACCACGAGTTGCAAACCTTTCTGAACTTGAAGCTTGCTTTCGATCCAGATGGACGTTTAAATCCAGGCAAGGCAGTTCCAACACTGAATCGCTGTGCCGAATTTGGGCATATGCATGTGCATCGTGGAAAAGAACGATTTCCAGATATCCCAAGATTCTAGTTTCACCTTTGAGACTACCTCATGATTTCAACTGAAACCATTATTGATCAATTTAAAAATATTTTTTCAGATGCTAAAGAGCGGTCTGAGTCCGTCCGGATTCGTGGCAGTGGATCGAAAGATTTCTATGGCGTTTCTCTGGAAGGGGCCATAGTTGATACCCGATTTTTTTCAGGAATCACCGAATATGAGCCAACCGAATTGGTACTGACTGCTCGCAGTGGAACGCCTCTAAGCGTTATCGAAAACACATTGAGCGAAAATAATCAAATGCTGGCGTTTGAACCACCTCACATGGGACCGGGGGCCACCTTTGGCGGCTGTATTGCTTCGGGCTTATCAGGGCCCAGAAGAGCATCCCAAGGTGCTGTCCGAGATTTTATACTGGGCGTGAGGTTACTGAACGCAGATGGACTTGATCTCCAGTTCGGCGGCAAGGTCATGAAAAATGTTGCGGGGTTTGATGTCTCGAGACTCATCGCTGGATCCTTTGGGACGCTCGGTTTAATCCTCGAGTCATCAATTAAGGTACTCCCGAAGCCAGAGTGTGAACATACGATTTTTTTCGACTTGGACAATCAATCGGCAATAAACAAGATGAACGAATTAGCGGGTATGCCAATTCCCCTATCAGGTACATGCTTTGACGGAAACCGCTTAGCAGTAAGACTATCAGGATCCGAAAGTGCAGTAAAATCTGCGCATCAAAAAATCGGAGGGGAGGCCAATGATGAAAACGAATTTTGGCGCTCAATCAGAGAGCAGTCTCACCCTTTCTTTCAATCTGAAGGACGCTTGTATCGCCTATCGCTTAACCCAACAGCCCCTGAGAACAGATATACGAATAAATTAATCGAGTGGAATGGCAGCACGCGGTGGATATGGAATGAAGGAAGCCTTGATGAACATCAGGCATTTGCGAGTCAGCACGGAGGCTACGCGACAATATTTCGCGGTAATCAATCAGGTGATTCGATTCATAAGATGTCTCGAGAGCTGCGCGTGTTACAGAAAAAAATCAAACACGCCATGGATCCTCAAGGCGTCTTTGGTAGAAAAAGATTATTTGCCGAATTCTAGATTGTTACCACAACTAAAAAACTATCGATGAAGACAAATTTAAAGACCGAGTTCTTAGAAACGCGCAAAGGCAAAGAGGCTAATGATATATTGAGAGCCTGTGTTCATTGCGGTTTTTGTATCGCCACCTGCCCCACATACCAGTTACTAGGTGATGAACTGGATAGCCCAAGAGGACGCATTTATTTAATTAAAGAATTGCTCGAAGGCAAAACACCCACACAAGCAACGCAATTACACTTAGATAGGTGCTTAACCTGTCGATCCTGCGAATCTACATGTCCCTCTGGCGTTCAGTATGGCAGGCTCGTTGACATTGGACGAGATATCGTGGAAAAAGCGGTACCGCGTAGCATTGGAGATCAAGTTAAACGTCAAGTCTTAAATACAATAATCACTAATAAAACCTTATTTCGCTCCCTGATTACAGCAGGCAAGCTAGTTAAACCGATATTACCCAGAGCATTACAGAAAAAAATGCCAAAGCTTCATAAAACAGTCATGAAGTGGCCTGAATCTAACCACTCGCGCAAGATGTTATTTCTTGACGGATGTGTGCAGCCTGTCTTGGCTCCTAATATCAATATCGCGACCGCACATCTCCTAGATCGTATCGGCATAACACTAATACCAACCTCTCGCGTCAACTGTTGTGGCGCTGTTACGTTTCATCTAAACAAACAAAAAGAGTCTCTTGTCTTCATTAAACAAAATATTGATACCTGGTGGCCTCTTTTAGAACAAGGCGCCGAAGCAATCGTTATTACAAATAGCGGATGCGGCTCTATGGTCAAAGACTATGGACACCTGTTAGCAGACGATCCAGATTATGCGGAAAAATCGAAAATTATTTCAGAGCGTACGAAAGATCTGTGCGAGATATTCTCTGACGAACTCATAGAATTAAAAAATAAAATTTTAGACCCTATCAAAGAAAAGCAGATCATATCCCGCAAAATTGCTTTCCATGCTCCATGCAGCTTGCAGCATGGGCAACAAATCAAGGGGCTTGTTGAGTCCTTACTCAAAACTGCGGGCTACACGCTAACGATCATCGAAGATTCACATTTATGTTGTGGCTCAGCTGGGACCTACTCCTTACTTCAAGCTGATCTATCAGGACGGCTTTTAAACAACAAAATAGAAGCCATCGAAAAAGAACAGCCAGAATTAATCGTAACCGCTAATATTGGATGCCTCACGCAACTACAAAGCGGCACTAAAACTAGGGTTTTACATTGGGCCGAATTGTTACAAGAGGCGCGCACATAAACGACATCCATAATGCGGGGGAAATAAATGAAAAAAATAGCACTCATCACAGGCGCAACCGCTGGATTTGGAAAGTCTGCAGTTAAACAATTCATAGAAAACGGCTGGAAAGTGATTGCTACAGGCCGAAGAGAGGAGCGCCTCGCGGTATTAAAGGAACAATATGGTGACGCACTTCATTACCTAACTTTTGATATTCAAGACAGCAATAAAATCAATGCGTCCATCGATTCGTTACCGATAGAATTTAAAAATATAGATCTATTGATTAACAATGCAGGACTTGCACTTGGCACCGCTCCAGCACAACGATGCGATTTAGAGCAATGGAATACTATGGTGGATACCAATATTCGTGGCCTCATGTCGCTTACACACAAAGTGCTGCCAACACTGATTGAACAACGAGGGGCAGTGATCAATATAAGTTCGGTTGCCGCAAGCTACCCCTACCCCGGCGGAAACGTCTACGGCGGCACCAAAGCATTCGTAGTGCAATTCACTCTCGGATTACGCTCGGACTTGCACGGCACAGGCGTACGAGTCACGTGTGTTGAGCCAGGCATGTCGGAAACAGAATTCACCCTCGTGCGCACTAAAGGGGATCAATCGGCATCGGATAAACTATATGCAGGCGCCAATCCTATGACTGGAGACGATATCGCTCAGACGCTATACTGGATCGCCACACTACCGCCCCACATGAACATTAATCGCGTAGAACTCATGCCGGTCAATCAATCGTTTAGCCCATTTCAAATACATCGTAATTAAACGTCCTTTTTCTAAGTCTTACCGAAAAGCTGCGCTCCCTTATTAATTAAGCACAAGGAGCGCTTTCCTCAAACGAACCATGAATGTCTGCGCGCAATTCGGATTAATCCACCGCACGACGGTAACCGCATTCAGGTTCCTATCAATCCAAGTGTATGAACCGCCTGCACCAATTGCGAAAACACTCGATTCTGGGAGCTCAGGAAACAAAGTTTTGTTGGTATTTAGCCAGGTCAAAAGACCATAGTAAGGGGCTAGACGTGACGGGGTAACCATTAAATCAATCCAATCTTCACTGATCAACGTATCATTACCCCATCGACCTTTTTGCAACATTAATTGCCCCACGAGTGCTTGATCTTGGCTAGAAATTCTCACACCGCCGCCCCAGTGACTTCCTCCAGGAAGAATTGGCATTAGAACATCGTCAATCTCAATGTGGGCATCAACATACGTTGACCAGGACCAATCACACGAAGCCCCAATAGGCTTAAGAATTTTCTGCTCGAATACCTCGTTAAGCGGGCGCCGAAATAGATGCAATAAAGCAAGAGAGAACTGATTGATTCTTACATCGTTGTACTCCCAATATGTCCCTGGATCACTTAACGGTCGCTTCGTTCCTTTGGTAAACTTAGTTTTATAGCGGCGATCCTGGAACGATAAATAACGGTAATGATCCACTTGATCTGGAATACCGCAACAAACACCTTCCCATTCACTTGTTTGCTGCAAAAAATGTCTCCAAGTGATCGATTTATTCTGAGGGGAATCAAACCCAATATGCGGTAATGTTGACCCAACAGCTTCATCCAAATCACGAATAAGGCCAGAGTCATATGCGATTCCGCAAATGAGGGCCAAGTAAGTTTTAGCCACACTGAAGGTTAAGTCTGCACGTTTAGATTCACCCCAAGCTGCAACGATTCGGCCATTCATTAGGACTACCCCTGACACTCCTCCCCGGGGAAAAACAGGTCCCAAAAGTCTATTCCATGGCGATAAATCTTCTTCATGGATACCCCATGGCTTAGCGTTGTCTCGCGTCCACTCAATTTCGTTTTGAACGGCAAATGCAAGACTATCTTGTAGCAAACGGCTACCAAGCAAGTCCATCAAAAAAACCCATTACTCATCGCGCTGACTTTCAACATCAATTACCCTACTGCCATACTCTGCATCTCTGAATCTCTTGCGCAAATGACGTGTCTTCCACAAAAAATAAATGATCAAAACAAAAATTAAAACTGAGGCAATGGCAAGTATAACAATCGAAAACATAAAAGCCACAACCAACCCAACTAGACCAAGAACCGCCATGATTAAACGTGTCAGCATCGGCCATCGGTGAACATTGATATTTTGATCATTGATACTAAAGTGATAAATTTTTTTCTTCACTAATCTTATGTGCTCCTCAAACCCAAAGACTGTAATCATCACCTCTTATTGCTTTTCATGCAAACGAGATGAGCCTTCATTTCATGGCCCAAAGATGAGCCGCTAGCAGTCCTCTCCAGGGCTTATACTGAATCATCCACTGCTCTGCCTCGGCTATCGATAGGGTTGCTTTCCCCAGTAATTGTTGTATTTTTTTACGTACGACCATATCGCCATGCAGGGAACCATCTAAAAACGAATATCCCCTGAGAAAAGTATTGTTGATTGTCCATGGTCCAACACCTTTAAACGACAATAGAGCGCTTGAAATCGGCTCAAAATCAAAACACCCACTGGAGTCCCCCAGGGATAATTCACCAGACTCTATTGATACGGCTAAGGAATGGATCGTATTCGCCTTAGCTGATGACAATCCAAAAATACGCATCTCCTGAACACTACATGAAGCAATAGATTTAGGTTGAGGAAAGCAATACAAACCGGACGAGTGAGCCGCACCGAGTCCTTTAATGAGCCGCGATCTCGTCGAACTCGCTGCCGCGACGCTGACTTGCTGGCCAATGACTGAAGAAATCAGAGCCTCCCATGGAGAAACCGCCTGAGGCACCCTTAGCCCTCGAGTCTCAATGACCATTCGCTTCAATATTGCATCGGAGAAAGCCATAGATTCAAATTCAGCTACAGGCTGAAGTAAACCCAACACGCGAGATACAATAGAATCGATAGTGTCCTTTAAGCCTGTTTTATTCAGCCGCGCATCGACATCGGCTTCAATGCTAGCCTTCGTTTCATGAAAATTAATCGTAAACCACGCTGGAACCCCATCAATCCAAAACCCTTTTTCAAACCCAGTGTCAGATGCCCTCTCCGACACTCCCGCTAAATCTCTCCCGTAATAACGTAAAACGCCCTCTGATCTAAAATTATCAGGTAACGGAATGGTGAACCTTAGGGTGGTCATTTATATATCTTTCTAAGCTAATCGAACCAGTAATGTTGTTAAAATTAAGGCATCCTAAGAAAGGTCATCTTAGGACTATAACTAAATAACAAAAGATAAGTCATGACGAATCCAATGATCAGTGCTATCAGAAATGAACTCACACAAAACAACATTCTCAGAGTCGGGATTAATGCATCTAACTTTTTATTAGTTTCAAATATTAACAATGAGGGCATACCCTTCGGGATTGCGCCTGATTTGGGTCGAATGTTTGCGGAGGAAATTGGCGCTACTCCTAGGTTCATAGTCTTTGAGACACCAGGAAAGTTAGCGGACGCAGGACTTGAAGGGACCTGGGATATTGCGTTCGTTGGCAATGAGCCTCAGAGAGCTAAAGATATCGCTTTTTCCGCACCCTACCTAGAAATACCAGTAACCTTCTTAGTGCCTAAAAACTCCCCCATCAATAGCCTGGCTGATGTTGACCAGATAGGGAACCGCATTTCAGTGATGGGCCGTAGCGCTTACGATTTGTATTTAACGGCAACGATCAAAAACGCGACGATTATTCGCACGCAATCAATAGATGAATCATTTGATCAATTCGTACGAGATGATCTCGAAGTCTTAGGCGGCCTAAAACCAAGACTAGTATCTGACTGTAAAAAAATATCTGGGAGTCGGGTCCTCGATGGTCAAATTACATCAGTCAAGCAATCAGCCGGGACACTCCCAACCTATTCAACGAGTGCCAAATACCTACATGATTTTATCGAACGAGCTAAAGCAAATGGAGTGGTTGATGACTTAATCAATAAGTATCAAGTGAAAGGGGTGATTGTTGCACCACTCGTATAATTGATGAATCAATTCCATTCAAATACGTTTAAATTGCTTCATTACTGCAGTGAAACTCACACCACGTCGAATCTCCGCTGCCGCTTGAATATCATCCTTTTGGTATAACGTCGCTTTCTCAAGCACAGCAAACGCCTGGGCATGCGGCACCACGACTAATCCGGTTGAATCACCAATAATGATATCCCCACTGTCAACTGAGATTCCGTCCAAGGAAATTGGACTGCCTATTGATTTAACATGAAGTCGAGTACGGCCAGTTGTAGGAATCACATATCTACTAAAAACATTAAATCCACATGCTTTAATTTCATCCACATCACGCACAGATCCATCAACCACAAGCCCAGAAATTCCTTTGACTGAAGCAGCTAACGATGCCATGCCGCCCCATATAGAGGCTTTAGCTCCTTTTGCGGAGATCACAATCACGTCGCCTTTCTCAGCACCATCAATTATTGCCCCCACTCTAAATTCCTGCGATGAAAAATCTCCCGCCTCACCAACCTCTACGTCAACCGTTAGAGCCCTTCCGAGAAGTCGCATACTCGGATCAACTGGACGTATCGACACGGAGCTGTTAACAAACTTTCCTACATCATCAAGCGCATTAGCTACGGTCGCTGTTGACATATTTTTCAGCGCCGTAATGATTTCATTTAGATCAGTCATAAAAAATTCTGTCGAACTTAGAAGTACTGTTCATACTTAAAAAATATAGCGCGCTGATATCGACTAACAATTCACTCAGTGATTATCTCTAGGAATGCCTTTTTTTCGATCAATTTTCTGATATTTGATTGCTGGTTTGAGTACCATTCCTTCCGACAATTCATCCACAAGCGCTCGTTGAATTTCTTGCCAGGGCGTTTGACTATCTGGAATTGGATACCCGCCAGCCTCTTTCAATTGTCTTTGTCGGCGTAAAATCTCGGCTGTAGAAATCTTAATATCGACGGATCGCTTATTCAAATCGATACGAACAATGTCATTTGTTTTTAGAATAGCGAGATTACCACCTGTAGCAGCTTCGGGGGAGGCATTCAGAATAGATGGGGATCCCGAAGTTCCAGATTGTCTACCATCCCCAACACACGGCAGTTCCTGAATACCTGCTTTAATCAACCGCGCGGGTGGTTGCATATTGACCACTTCAGCCGCCCCCGGGTATCCCACTGGACCTACGCCACGCACAAAAAGGATACATGTATCATCAATTTTTAATTTTGGGTCATCGATTCGTTTGTGGTAATCCTCTGGCCCCTCAAACACAATAGCCCTTCCCTCGAATGCATTGGGATCCTTAGGGTTGGACAGATATTTTTCTTGGAAAGCATCAGAAATAACGCTGGTCTTCATGATCGCGCTATCAAAAAGATTACCTTTCATATGCAAAAATCCTGCCTGACTCTTCATTGGCTTTTTCAAGGGCCAAATAACACTTTCGTCTAAAACCTTAGCTTGATGACAGTTTTGGTAAAGCGTTTTTCCATTCACTGTTACTGCGCTTTTATTGATTAGTCCTGCTTTAGCCAAACGGCCTACGACAGCAGGAACACCTCCCGCGTGGTGAAAATCCTCACCAAGGTACTCACCAGCTGGTTGCATATTGACAATGAGAGGCACGTTATAACCGACACGCTCCCAATCATCATTGTTGATTTTCACACCAAGGTGCTTTGCGATAGCGTTAAAGTGGATTGGCGCATTAGTCGATCCACCAATAGCCGAATTAACAGCAATCATATTTTCAAAGGCAGCCTTTGTCATAATTTTTGACGGGCGCAGATCTTCCCAAACCATTTCAACGATGCGCTTTCCCGTCAGATAAGCGTTTTCAGCTCGTTCTCGATGCGGCGCGGGTATGGCTGCGCCTCCGGGCAACGACATCCCGATTGCCTCTGCTAAAGCGTTCATGGTAGACGCCGTACCCATTGTATTACAGTGCCCTGCAGACGGGGCAGATGAAGCGATTAACTCTATATATTGCTCGTGGTTGATCTCTCCCGCCGCAAGCAATCTTCTAGCTTCCCACACTATCGTGCCAGATCCGGTTCGCTTACCTCTAAACCAACCACTTAGCATTGGACCGCCAGACAATACGATTGCAGGAATATCTACTGTTGCAGCGGCCATCAATTGTGCGGGTGTCGTTTTGTCACACCCTGTGGTTAAGACAACCCCGTCAATAAAATATCCGTAGAGCAATTCGACTAAGCCCAGATAACACAAGTTGCGATCTAATGTGGCACTTGGTCGCTTACCCGTCTCTTGAATTGGATGTACTGGGAATTCAAATGCAATCCCCCCTGCCTCTCGTATCCCTTCCCTCACTCTTTTTGCTAGTTCTATGTGATGACGATTGCACGGAGATAAATCTGATCCGGACTGGGCAATACCAATGATCGGCTTGCCCGACTGCAACTCCCCACGACTGATACCCCAATTCATATACCGCTCAATGTAGAGTGCGGTCATATCAGGATTGTTAGGATTATTAAACCATTGCCTTGACCGTAACCGAGTCGAATCCACAACCCATTTACTGGTAACTTTTCTTTTTTTAGCTGCTTTCTTAGAATCGCTCACTTACTCCCCCATATTGTTCGATATTGAGTGACTTATTATGCTCAATTTTTGAATATCCAGCTAGGAATTGTACTAAAAGGCATATTAAATTTGTCTGTGGCCCAATAGGAACCGCCGATACAAAAAAAAGTCGTCCCCAACAAAGGACGACAAAGCATTACAAAGGGAGTATGCGTACATTAACGACCCCTACAATACACGGGCTCGTATAGGCCGGCACGAGCTAATTCACCGGTTTATCCCTAGGAATTCTTCCTAAGATGGCATTGTATCGTTCTGAGACTTATCTACCGAAGAAATAATGCCATGATCAAGAGCGATACGGACAATTTTTGCAGCAGTCGTTGCCCCCAATTTCTGCCTGATGTTCGACTGATAATTCGCTACGGTTTTATATGAAATATGAAGCATCTTCGATATCTCTTGGAGTGTTTTTCCCTGAACCAATAAACGAAAAATCTCAAATTCACGACCCGAGAGTAATTCAATATCCTTACCGCTATCAGATATTGTCTGATTGGCTATCATTTGGGCCATTTCATTACTTAAATATAATTTTCCACCTGCAACCTGACGTACAGCGTCAATTAAAGCCTCTGGAGCTGCAGACTTTGTCACGTACCCCTTCGCTCCAGCTTGAAACGCCCGATTCACGAACACCATATCTTCATGCATACTGAATATGAGAATCTTTTGTTCGGGAACCTTACTTAATATCCTTCGTGTCATCTCAATTCCACTCATTCCCGGCAATGTTATATCCATCACCAGGACATCAGGCTGAATATCACAGACCAGTCGATACCCTTTATCCGCAGTCTCGCCTTCAGCTAAAACTCGAATGTACGGGTCTCTCTCAAGCAGTCTACGATAGCCTTCTCGAACAACTGCATGATCATCAATCAGGATTACAGTAATTTCTTGCATAGCACGGTTCACTTAACTCTGAGATTCTTCCATCAGTGGAAAATCTGCAAACACAAAAAATCCGTTGTGTGTGTTAATTCCAGTTTGAAATGTTCCTCCTAAGTTCTCAATTCTTTCTCTCAGCCCGGCTAATCCAACACCATCCCTACTTTCAATGATTTCCTGAATCGAACCATTATCACGCACCTCAATCGTTACCTTTCTACCAATCTCATCAGCTTTAACCATAACAGACACCTCAGTAGCATCACTGTGTTTAACTATATTCGTTAACGCCTCTTGAACAAATCGAAAAATAGTTATATTGACTGCTTCATCAAGTTTTGCATAATCAATATCTATCGCAGAATCCCAAGTAATATTTGCAAAACGACGACGCCACTCATCGATCATATACTCCAGGGCAGCTGATAACCCCAATTCGTCCAGCGCGACTGGCCGCAACTGCTTCAACAATCCTCTCACACCGGCAAACAGCTTCGCGGAGACATCCACGATAGATTTAGCTTGGGTATATAGATCAGTACCCTCATCAACTGCATTTCTGATCGCAACGCCATCAATCATAATCGCATTCATACTCTGCCCAAATTCATCATGTAATTCACGGGCAATTGCACGACGTTCTGCCTCTTGAATTTCAATATTCTTTCTCGTAAGCCGACGATTTTTCTCTAATACAAACGTCAATTCCCTCTGAGCCTCAATTTGGAGATTCATTTGCTTACGCAATTGCTGAGTTCGACGAACAAGCACGCCAGCCATCAAAATAAAAATCATTAGAAGCACTAAAGGAAACTCATCCAACTGCCAAGCCTCCATAGCATAAGTCATACGCGAGACTTCTTCACTCAAGTCAAAATAAGACGCACAAACAAAAAACAACACCGCAATCACAAAGATGACAAGCGTGTCTCTCCATAGAATTGGTGGACGTGAACCGTAAATCTTTGTCTTTAGTTTTTTGTCGAAGAGCACCGTTCTTTTACCTCTGGTTAACTTATATGATCTCAGTTTACAGACAAAAAAGCCCTGACTGTCAACACAATCAGGGCTTGAAGCAGAGCAAATCAAATCAACTAATTATTAAAAAACTAAAATAAAAGCCTTTTAAGAATAACAATTAACTACCGAAATTGTATTTAATACCAATGAACGCTCCTATAGGCGCCCCCACCCCCACAAATTTTTCAGAAGCTCGTGTGGCCGCTTCGAACTGTCCCGTATTACGGAAGAAGTTCTCCCCTAGAATTCCAAAACTCTCAAAATTCTCATCAAATAAATTGGTAATTTTAAGGAAGATCTCAATAGACTTAGAAGCTTTATAAGTGGAGTCCAAATTGACGACAGTATACCCATCAATCGTTCCATTCCTATCTTGGTTATTTTCGTCCCCTCGAGCATAGACATCACTGAAGTAGTTCGCAGTAATACCCGTT